>JAJZIJ010000038.1 GCA_021810625.1 Acidobacteriota bacterium | reverse complement strand
AGCCAGGAGCTAAACTCCTGGCTGCATCTCTACAACTGGCATCGTCCCCATGCTAGTCTGGGCCAGTCTCCTCCCATCAGCCGCTCCGGCCTCGAAGGGAATAACCTATTGAGCCACCACATCTAGTGAATGTTCTTGAGTAACTGCTCCGCGTAATAGTTCACCACATGCGCCTGGTTCTGCATCACTTCCAGATATGCTTCCTTCATGAGGCGCGCGCGGCTGTCATGCAACTGCTGGCGAATCATCTGTTGCACGCGGGGATCGCTGAGCAGATGCTGGCCCGCAGGTTCCACGGCAATGAGCTTGTAAATGACGTAGCCCATGACGGCATTGGAAGTCGGACTTTCGTGGAGCGGCAGGATGGGAGTAATCTGTCCGGGCTTAAGCGCGGTGATGGCAGCGTAGACGCTCGGATCGGCGCGCAACTGCGATTCGGGAGCAAAGCCCATATCTCCGCCGCTGGCTGCGGTATCCGGCTGCTCAGAAAAATTCATGGCCAGTGTGGCGAAGTCTTCGCCGCTTTCCAGGCGATTGTGCAGCGTCTGGATTTTCTTCTGGGCCTCGGCATCGTTCTTGGCCTTGCTGTTTTGCAGGTTGCCCGGTTTTTGATTCGGCGTTGAGGTCACAACAATCTGTGCCAGATGATACTGCGGCTCAATCAAATTGAAGTCGGCCTTGTGCAGATTGTAGTAGTCGGCAATCTGCGCGTCCGTAATGTTGATTTTGGATTCGACTTCCTTGTTGATGACCTTGCTGCTGGTCAGGGAGCGGCGCAGGTCGTGACGCAGGTCGTCCAGAGTAAGATTCTTAGCCTGAAGTTGGGCGTTGAACTGTGCCTCGGTGTAGGGGGCTTTCAGCTCGGCAATCTTTGCATTCACCTCGGCATCGGTCGCTACCAGATGGAGTTTTTCTGCCTGCTGGCGCATGATTTCCTCGTCGATCAAGCTGCGGATAATTTCCAGTCGCATACGATCCGCTGCATCCTCCGTGGGCGGCTGCGGCGCGGAGCTGATGCGATTGTGATAATACTTCTCGACATCCGCGCGCGGGATGGGGTGGCCGTTCACCGTGGCCCAAACATCGGGATTGGGCGCGCGATTACAGCCAGCCACGCTGAGGAACACCAGCGCTACTGCAACGATATGCGACAGTCGCAAATTATGAAACGAGGCGATTCTCCCGCCAGTGGAGGTGTCGTGTGGGAGGATGGTTCCGGTCGATTGCGGCACCACCGAAAATGCTTGATTCCTCTTGTCCATATTCAACATTTGGCTCCATCCTGTACCGAGCATGTATGCCCCGTCAATTCTACGCATCCAACACGCCCTCACACTAAAAACATACAGCAAGAGCGATCACGCTGCCCCGCTTGCCGCCCTTGTTAATGGGCAGGTGCAGGCTTCGGGGCAGGCGCAGACTTCGGGGCAGGCACAGATTTTGAACTGCTGCTCCCCGTGCTGGCAACAGGTTTCTTTTCCGGCGGCGGCGTGCCTCCCGCATCCACGATAGCCCTGTCAATGACGGCCCACAATGTGGATTGTGGAACCACGCCCATAACACGCTCGCCATTGATGAACAGCGTGGGGGTTCCGTCAATGTCAAGAGCCGTGCCCGCCTTCATGGAAGCGCGCACGGATGTCTCATTCTGTTTGCTGATACATAGATCCAGTTTGGCAGCCTTCACGCCTTGCCGCTTGCCTTCCGCTCGCGTCAATTGATCCAGCCGGAGCATCGCGGCTTTCACGTCGGGGGGGTTGGATTTCCCCGTAATTTCATCGCCATGCCCATGAATGTAGTCCACCAGATTCCAATATCCTTTTTTGCTTTGCGCGGCCATACAATTGACGTCCACGGCAGCGTGCATCGCCCAGGGATGAATATCTGTCAAAGGATAGTCTTCATCAATGTAGCGCACCTGATCCTTGTAATGCTCCTCTGTCTCTGGAAACAGAACCGCCTGCATAAGCGCGCAGTAAGGGCATTCCAGATCGTCAAAATCAACGACGGTGACAAGGGCATGGTCAGAGCCGCGAACAGGTCTGCCCAAAAGGGGGACTCCCGCCAGTGGATTCTTGCTCAGATCAAATTTTTCCAGGTGCGCCAGGGTGTTGTTGTCTGTCGAAATCAGAAGATTCATCGTCTGCGCGCCCCCATCGTGGTTGAAGGTCACGGGCAGCGTATCAAAGCCAGGAACAGCGCTCTTGCTCCGTTTTCCAATTACAACGGCATACTCCGGTGGCACGTTGAACTGGGAACGAACCGTTAATTCGACGCGACGATCCAGCGCGGTCGGCTTCGCCTGCGCACTCGGAGCTGCTTGCGCGAGTGGCTTTGCTGGCGCGATAGGCGGGGCTGTCCTTGCAGGGCTGACCGACGCTGTCTGCACATGGCAGCCCACCACTACGACAGTAAATAAAAGAAGGAGCCAGGGACGTGGAATTTGCAAAAAATCCTCGCTAACGCAGTACGTCCATTATCACACGCGCTGGCTGTTGCGGATGGAAGGGTGCGCTGAGGGTACCGCTAGAATTCTTCCTCGGGCTGGTGGAAATACATGTTCCAGCCGAGGTAGTTGCTGGCGGCCTCGTAGACAGCGCTGGCGCTCTGCGAAAAGTTGGCGGCGACGTGATGCTCGAAACCCTCTTCACAAATGAAGCGCAGCAGTCGCTGCATCTGCGGAATCTGAACCACGCCAGCGCCACCGAAGGTATCCAGCGGATCGTTGGTGAATTTTCCTTCGCCAACATAGCCGCGCATTTCTCCGTTGAGATCGTCCGTGGAGAAGCGGGCGTAACTCATCTCCCCGGCTTTGACGCGGCCCACGCAAGTGCCGAAGGTATCCTTCCTATCAATCATGCTGGCGAGGATGTCGTGAGAGTTCATGGTAACATCCTGAAAAAAATGTTTGGGAAGATTGGAGCAGTGGAAGCAGACGGCCTTGTCGGGGTCGTCGCCGTAGTTGTTGTTCCAATCGAGCAGCGCGCTGGGAGTCTCTGAAGCCAGCGCCAGAGCGTGCATACTCAGCGTACCCACCACATCGACCTCGCAGGCCGACGGAATCAGGTTCTCGCTCATCATGCTCATAATGGTGCAAGGCACCACGCCAAAGTATTCTTCAAGCGAAGTCCAGCACTGGACAGCGCTGATGGTGGTCTGTGTCTGCTGCATCCACTCTTCAATTACCCAGCCCAGCTTGGCCATTTTGACCAACGCAGGTTCGGGCACATTGCTGGTCTTGACATATTTTTTGATGGCAGACAGCTTGGCCTCGACATTGCTGTCGCCGTTTTTGAGGCGATCGATGCGGCCCAGAATCTCCGACAGGTCAATCGGTTCAACGGAGATGCCGTTGGCTTCGAGCAACTTCTCGCTGTAGCGGACGGTGTTGAAGGCGGCGGGCCGCGCTCCGATGGAGCCGATGCGCAGATTGGTCAGACCGCGAACAATGCGGCAGACGGCGGCAAACCAGGCCAGGTCTTTCTTGAAGGATTCCGAGCTGGGGGAGACCGTATGCAGCCGGGTTAGCGAATATGGAATGCCGTACTGCATCAGATTGTTGCAGGCGGACATCTTGCCGCAGAAGCTGTCGCGGCGGAAGGCGATCGCCATTTTGGAGGCCTTGTCGGGCGTGGCCTGCACCAGCACAGGAACTTGCAGCGTGGAGAGGCGCAGCGCGTCGGCGATGGCGCGCTCATCGCCAAAGTTGGGCAGCGTGACAATAACGCCGGCGATCTCGTCGCGATGCCGGCGGAAGAGATCGCCGCAGCGTTGCGCCTCGGCATGGCTCTCGACGGCGCCGTATTTCGATTCTTCTGGCGAGAGCACGATGGCGCGAATGCCCGCAGCGGCCAACACCGCCAGCATCTCGTCGCGGCCCTCCTGCGCCAGATGTCCAGGAAAGAACCCACGATTGCCGACGATCACTCCCAAGGTAAGCGGATGTTTACTCACTGCTGATCTCCTGTATTCTCCATGTAAGTTTCCTGCAATCTCAATCCGGGATTGCGGAAAGTATCCATGTTACGGAAAGTATCCATGTTACGGAAAGTATCCATGTTACGGAAAGTATCCATGTTACGGAAAGTATCCATGTTACGGAAAGTATCAATGTTTTTCTGGTTTCCCTGATTTTCCGGGCGCGAATTTCACACAATAGAAAATGCCCAGGATCAGCAAAATCGCGCCCCACCAGACCGGCGCGTGCAGATAGGCCAAGGCCACCGGCGCAACACGTCCAACCACCCACGCATACACGCCATACCCGCCAATCAACACCCCATACACAACGAGCAACACGCCAACAAAAAACCAAATCGGAATCTCGGAGCCATGTTTGGAGCCATGTTCGGAACGGTGCATCCTGTTTTCTCCCTTTCGCAGTAAATCTGCTCTTGGTTGGCCTGCTCCTACCAGAACAGGATGTTCAATCCTATGAATATCACCGATACGACCCCGGCCCAGAACCATTGGTTGCGATAGAACGGCACCGGCTCCTGGAAGGGAAGCGGAGTGGCTCCATACACCAGCCCATGCAACTCTTCGGTGGACTTTGGCTGGGTAAAGAGACTGACCACCACCGTGACCGTTATCGCGATCAGGAAACTCCACAGTCCGCGATAGAGGTTCTCGGCCATGCTTTTGGCATCGGGTGAAAGCGCGACGATGGACAATGCCGTCGGCTCCAGCCGAACCCATACGAACAGGCTTACCGAACTCAACATGCCGATCAGCAGACCCCAGAATCCGCCTGCTGCCGTGGCGCGTTTCCAGAACATGCCCATCAGGATCGTGGCGAAGAGCGGCGCAATGAAGAAGCTGAACAACGCTTGCACGTAGTCCATGATGCCCGCCGCGTGCATCACCAGATAGGCCGCGCCGATGGATGCCGCCACAGCCAGCACCGTCGCCCACCGTCCCACGGAGACATAGTGGTGGTCGGGAGCCTGCTTGCGGATCAGCGGCTGATAAATGTCATACGTCCAAACCGTGGCGAAGGCGCTGACGTTGCCCGCCATGCCGGACATAAAACCGGCCATCAGAGCAGTGATGCCCAAGCCCAGCAGTCCCGGCCCGCAGTAGCGCACCAGCAGCAGCGGCAGCACTTCGTTGTAGCTGTGTGGATTGGCGGCGCTAACCTGATTCTCTCCCACCAGATGCATCAGCGTTCCGTTGGAGTTGTGCAGTACCACCAGCCCCAGCAACCCTGGAAGAATCACGATGAAAGGCACCGCCATCTTGAAGAAGGAACCAATGATGGGAGCCATCTGCGCTGCGCGCAGGTCGCGTGCCGCCAGCACCCGCTGCACAACGAGAAAGTCCGTTGTCCAATAACCAAAAGAAATAACGCAGCCCAGTCCAAAGACGATGCCCGTCCAATGCACGCCCATTGGGTTGGCGCTGAAGTGCGCCGTATCGCGCCACAGATGAATGTAATCCTGATGCTGATAGTTGCTGGCAATTTTGAGTACCATTTTGTGCCAGCCTCCCGCCTCCACCAAGCCAAGGATGGGCACCAGCAGCGCTCCCGCCCAGATCAAAACAAATTGCAACACCTCGTTGTAGATGGCCGAGCGCAGCCCGCCCAGCCCGACGTACACCGCCACCGCCAGCGACGATACCAGGATGCTGAAAGTGATGTCCCAGCCCAGAACAACCTTCATCACCACAGCCATTGAGAACATGTTCACGCCGCTCATCAGGATCATCTCTGTGGCGAAGGAAAATGCCGCCAGAATCCGGCTGGATTCACCAAAGCGCAGCTTCAGATAGCCGGGGACGGAGTGCGTTTTGCAGACGTAGTAGAACGGCATCATCACCAGGCCCAGGAACAGCATGGCTGGAATGGCTCCGATCCAGTACCAGTGCGTGGCCAGAATGCCGTACTGATAGGCCGATCCCGCCCAGCCCATCAACTCCAGCGATCCCATGTTGGCGGAAATGAAACTCAATCCGGCAATCCAGGCGGTCATCTCGCGTCCGGCTAGAAAAAATTCCTCGCTGGTGTTGCTGAGCCGCTTCAGGTAGAAGCCGATGTAGAGCACCATCGCGAAGTACACCGCGATCATCACGACATCCAGCGCTGTCAGATGCGCCAACTGCGAATGCCCCGGCGCGGCCACAAAGATAGCCAGCGCGCGCTGCGCCGGAAATGTGCTTCCTGTACCGCTCCAGCCGCTCCCAAGCCAGACATGCGTCGCAGGCAGAGCGCGCAGCGTTGTTGCTACGAAATCCATTGGCATCGTGTGTCCAAAACCCTCGTGTCCGATGTCGCCCGCCCTTGCGCGCGCAAGCGGATGCGTCGCGTCTTGGCTGCCTTCATCGAATGTTCAAAGCCGATGCAACTCAATATATCTAAAAAGGGATGACTTGGGTCGAAAATGATCCTGGAAGGGAGATATTTCCCCTTTGCAGCGGTAATGCTGCTCGCCTGCGTAGGCGGGAAAACGATCCTCAACGGGAATTTTGCCCGCCGCTGCCAGTGCGCCTGTCCGCATGGTTTCATTCCCAACGTGGTAGCATCAGTGCTTACAGGATCATGAAAGAAAGTAAGCTGCAAATTATTCCGCTTGGCGGCCTGGGCGAGTTTGGCATGAACTGCCTGGCGATTCGCTGGCAGGACGACATCTTTGTTATCGACGCGGGCCTCATGTTCCCCGAAGAGGAACTTCTTGGCGTCGATATCGTCGTTCCCGACATCACCTACCTGATCGAGAACCGCAAGCATGTGCGCGCCATTGTGCTGACGCATGGGCATGAGGATCACATCGGCGGCCTGCCCTGGATTCTCTCCGAACTCAATGTGCCGGTCTATGGCACCGAGTTCACCCTGGCCTACGTCGAAGGCAAGCTGGATGAGCACGGCCTGTTTGAAAAGTCCGAGCTGATCGAGATGCATCCGGGCAAGCCGTTTTCGCTCGGCCCGTTTACGATTACGCCCGTCCGCGTAACGCACAGTCTTGTGGATTGCGTGGCGCTGGCCATTGAAACGCCCGTCGGTCTGGTTATCCACACCGGCGACTTCAAGATCGACCTGTCGCCGCCGGATGGACGCGCCTTCGACCTGCAAGCCTTTGCCGAGTATGGCAAGCGCGGCGTGCTGGCGCTGCTGCAAGACTCCACCAACGTGGATCGGCCCGGATATACGCCCAGCGAACGCGATGTGATTCCCGCGCTGGATGAGGTTTTTTCTCGCACCCAAAAGCGGCTTTTTTTCAGTTGCTTCTCGTCGTCCATCCATCGGCTGCGGATCGCTGCGGATTTAGCCGTCAAGCATGGCCGCAAGGTGGCCATCGTGGGCCGCTCCGTTACCGACTCGTTTGAAATGGCGCAGGATTTTGGCTACGTCAACGTGCCCGACGGTCTGCTGATCTCTCCGGGACAATTGCAAAATATGCCGCGCGAGAAGGTCTGCGTCTTCATCAGCGGCACGCAGGGCGAGCCGATGTCCGCGCTCTCCCGCGCTGCGGTGAACAACCACAAGCACGCCAAGATCGACGCGGGAGACACGGTCGTGCTCAGTTCGCGTGTGATTCCCGGCAATGAAAAAGGCATCTTCCGCATGATCGACCATCTCTGCCGCCGCGATGCGCAGGTGATCTACGACGATGGCACAGCGGGCCTGATCCACGTCAGCGGCCACGCCAGCCAGGAAGAGTTGCGGATGCTGCTGCACATCCTGAAGCCAAAGATATTTATTCCCGTGCATGGCGATTATCGGCACCTGAAGCGCCACGCAGAACTGGCCGCGACCGTCAGCGGGATCAAGCAGACGGTTTTGATTGAGGATGGCGATGTGCTGGAACTGGATCGTAACTCTGCCAAAAAAACGGGCAAGGTTCCGGTGGGCCGCGTGTGCATTGATTCCGGCTCGTCCGGCGATGTGGTCGAAGACCTGGTGATCCGCGATCGCCGTCACTTAAGCGAGGGCGGCATCGTGCTGCCGATTCTGGCCATCAACAAAACCACGGGTCGCGTGGAGAGTATGCCGGAGATTGTGACGCGCGGCTTTGCCCCCACCGAGCAATCGCTGATTGAAGAAGCGCGGCTCGTCGTCGGACGTACACTGGATGCCTCCAGCGCCGAAGAGAAGGCTGATTATGGTGTCATCAAGGAAAAAATCCGTCAGGATCTCAAGCGCTATATTCAAAAAAATACCAGCCGCCGCCCGCTCATCATGCCGGTGATTCTGGAAGTTTGACGATGCGCGCCTCGACAGCCATCAATCCGCTGCGGTGGAGAATTGGTGGCGCACATCCGCGCCGCGCACCCAGAAGATAACATCCTCGGCGATGTTGGTTGCGTGGTCGGCGATGCGCTCCAGATTGCGGGAAATGATGATGGTATTCAGCGATTGCTGGCTCCATTCGGGGTGGGCCTGCATCACCTCCACCAACTTCTGGTGCGTCTCGCTGTTGATGCGATCCACACTGTCATCCATTGTGAGCACGGAGCGGGCCATGCCAGCATCGCCATCCAGCAATGCCTGAATTGCCACGCGAATCATCCATCCGGTCAACTCGCCCATCTGGCGCAGATCCACCGGCAAATCCACAGCTGGATGTCGCAGCAACTCTGCGGCGCGCTCGGCGATATTGACCGATTGGTCGCCGATGCGCTCCAGGTCGCCGTTGATCTTGATGACGGCCAGCAAAAATCGCAGGTCGATGGCCATTGGCTGCTCCATCGCAAGCAGGTCGTAAGCCATTTCATCCACGGAGCGTTCTGCCGCGTTGATGGCTGTCTCGTGATCGTGAACGTGATCCGCCATCAATGCGTCACGCTTGAGATAGGCATCCAGGGAGCAATCCAACGCCTGCTGCGCCAACGCGGCCATCGCGAGCAGCTTATCCTTCAACTCCGCCAGTTGCTGCTGAAAATGAATGCGCGGCACGGGGTCTCCTCCTATCTGGATTCACGTAACGGTATTCCTTATTGTGCAACAGATGTGGCCTGGCCGTGTCCATACTTTCATGGAAATTTTTTCCAGCATTCCCATTGTCAATACGGAGAAGCCTCTGCGGAGTCGCGCGGTCAGGAGATTTCAGAGAAAGCCACGCCAAAGGCATCAAAAATTTACGCCATCCAAAACAAATCCGCGTAATCTGTGTCTGCATACAAAGAAATCAGGGAGCAACAGAGTCCGCCACTCCCAACACATGGATGATGCCTCCGCGTCCGCGCTTGATCTACAGCGACCGCGTGAGGACAAGAAAGGCTCCAAATATGCGGTCTCTTCGCGGTATGCGGAAATTATGGCTTGTCCTTCCGATGTTGTTCGCCCTGCTGTTCACCGCCGCCCCGTCCCTTGCTGGCGTTTTCATCTCCGTGGCCATCGCTCCCCCGGCCTTGCCGATCTATACGCAGCCCATCTGCCCCGCGCCTGGTTATCTTTGGACGCCGGGGTACTGGGGCTATGGGCCAGCGGGCTATTACTGGGTTCCCGGCGTTTGGGTTCGACCACCGATGGTCGGCGTGCTCTGGACGCCGGGATATTGGGGATGGGGCGGTGGCCTGTATGCCTGGCATCCGGGATATTGGGGGCCGCATGTGGGCTTCTACGGCGGCATCAACTATGGCTTCGGTTACACCGGCGTGGGCTTCTACGGCGGGTATTGGGCGGGCGGACGCTTCAACTACAACCGCTCGGTGATGAACGTCAACACCACCATCATTCACAACACCTATAACCAGACGATCATCAATAACAGAACGGTCAATCGCGTCAGCTTCAACGGCGGGCAGGGAGGAATCCGCGCCATGCCCAACGCGCAGGAGATGGCCGCCAGCCAGGAACAACACTTTCAGCCGACCTCCAACCAGACTGCCCACGAGCAGGCCGCCAGCATGAATCGCGCGCAATGGGCCTCAGTAAATCATGGCCGACCTGGCGTACCCGCGATGCGCTCCATCAACAACCGTCGCTATAACCAACAGCAACGCATCGCGCAGGGTATCCGCAGCGGCCAGATGACCCCACGAGAAGTCGCGCGCGCGGAAAATCGCCAACAAAACATCCATCGCCAGATTCGCGCCGACCGTCGGGCGAATGGCGGCAGGCTCACGCCCCAGCAACGACGGAATATCAACCAACGACAAAACAGGGCCAGCCGCCAGATTTATAGAGAGAATCACAACAACCAGAGAGGGCCGAGATAAAACGAAAAACGCGCGGCGGCGTATGTACGTGCTGCCGTCCCAATTTTTTATTCTGAACCCTTTTCCCCTGAACCGCGCCACGATCCTTCGGGTCAGACCATCAGGTTCAGCCTGTAGGCATGGCGCGGCGCACCCGGGGGATGTACAAACAGCAAGGACTCTGCGGCTGGCAAAACACTCCTAGCGCTTGAGGGTAGTATGATCTTTTTCGGAGTGGGCCAGGGCTGCCTTTTGATCTTGTAGTATCTTCCACATGGTTCCGCTGAAAATCATTTCCTGCGCATGTTGGGGAACGGCACAGGCATCGAGGAGTTGATGATATCGCGCCAGCTCGTTATCAAATTCCGCAACATCACCATTGAATACATCTGACGCAAAGACAAGCTTTTCAAAAGCGCTGGCATCACTCGCCGGGGTATGGAGGCTCTTTACTCCTGTCCACCAAAAAACCGATTTGAAATACGCATAATTGTCCTTCATCTTGATGAGCGTGGAGCCAGAGATATCAAAGTATAGGTTTGGATCCCATCGGGCAATTTCTGCTGCTTCCGAGTAATCGGGGTTTCCAAGATGAGCGCCTATGATGATGAGCCTGGGGAATCTTCTGGCAATCAAATCCAGCCTGCTCGCCCGCATTCGATCGAAGCTGACATCTTGCGCCTGCTCTGGATCTTCACGAAGAACAACTCCGGTGTGAAAGTGCAGGATCATGTGATACTCTTGCGCGCGCTCATAAATTGGCCAGTAGGCGCGGTCGTCGTAGTTCCTTTTTGTCGATGAAATTTCCCCAAGACCAAGGAACCCATCCCGATGCAGACGATCTACTTGTTGCAAAATGTCCCGATCGTCCAAATTGACATCCCCGAACCCTATAAATCGGTTCGGGTGCTGCTGAATAAATTGACGCGCTTCTGGAAGACCTTTTTTGGTGACGCACAGAATGGCCAATCCATCCACCTTGTCCATTTTCTCCAGCATTGTCTGCAACACCCCAGGTTCGCCATTGTAGTGAACCATCGTATCAATCAACTTGGGCTGATGATCCTGCGCCGAAACACTCCAGGAGGCCACGGCGAGCAATACGGCAACAATTGCGTTCTTATAGAAGTTCATAATATGTATTTTTCTTCTCCTTCTTGTCTACTACCACTGGACGGAAATCATCGCATACGCTTTCATATCCGGCACGGTAAACTGTGTGCCAGAACTGTCGCTGGTAAAGTCAAGCGAACGCGCGTCATTTGCGTCGGGAGCATAGAGCGTTACCTTCTGCGCCTTCTTATTCTTTGGCAACGCCACTCGAACCTTCAGGTTGGATAGAGTTGGCGTCTTCACCACATCGTAGTTCACCAAATGTACAAGGAACCGTTGATTCCTTGTCTGGCGCGTGCAGTTTGCAACCAGAAAATCCGGGCCATCCAATGTAAGAGGAATCTGATCCTCCGCCGCCCACTGGACAGCATCGGTGATGTCTTTCCAGTTCTTCGGACGCTTCCAGAAGATATTTGAAACCCAGAAATAAGGTTCGGGCGGAGGCATAACTCCATCAAACTGGATGAATGGGAGATACGCTACTTTTCCGGAGCCAATCTTGCTCCGGGTTGGAGTGCCCGTGTCGTCCACATGATCTGTCACATCCTGCTGATAGGCCACGCCAGAGGTTTGCCCCTCCACCAATCCAATAAGTCCAGGCTGCACGCGCACCCGTCTCCAGTTATCGTAAAGTCCAGACTGCTCCGTAACTACCAACCCACCTCCACCCTCCACATAGCGGCGGATGAGAGCGATCTGCTCATCAGAGAGGCATTCGGAGTTCGGAAGAACAAGAACCTTGTATTTGGACAGGTCGTGGAGGTGTTCATCGAAGATCAGCGCAAAAGGAATTCTCGACTGAATCAGAGATTGCTCGACCAGAATTGCGCTTAGTTGCGCGCGGGAGTTATGGTACGTCAGCGAAGCGTAGGAGCGAAATACCGCAATAGGAGTTACATCTTCGCTATCCAGATACATGTCTTTATTCTTGCGATAAAAATCAATATAGCGCAGCGTCGCTGGGGAAAATACATTATTTCCCACAAAGCCGAGTGTCTGGTTGAACGCAAGCGCCTCGGCCATCCCCACGGGATCATGATTCGCATAGGTCAACAGAACATTGTTATAGATTCTGGCAAGCTTGTAACTGCGTATTTTTGAAATTAACCGGCCATCGGGATTGTAGGTCGGCATATCCCGCTCCTCACTCCAGAAGGATTCCGTAAATTTCAAAAGCCTGGAATGGTCAATGGCGGATGTCCACGGACGATTTTCCCCGTTGATGCCTCCGGGATTGATCTCGATGGCAACCTCTGGGTTGAGGGATCTCGCATATTCGGAAACTTGTTGCAGCGCGTCGGCCATTGTCTGACAGCGAAAATCAATCCACTCCTGAAAAGCGGGATCGTAGATGATCTCCATGTCTTCTGGAGGGTCGTCGCTGTTCCATTGCGGCGGATTGATGAAGGAGACATTTTCAAACCCGAACCGTTCCCGCAACTGCTTTGGACTGTGCTTGGTTCGGAGATACTTCCGAAAGCCGTTGACGCACCACGGACAGTGGCAGGAAGATGGCTCGGCATTGAGATTGAAATTATCGAAATGAATGAAGTCCGTTTTCACCTCTACGATCGCATAATGCACGACTTTTTTGAGGTAATTGAGATATTCCTGATTGGTAAAACACGGCATATAGCGAAAGGATTGCTGATAGCCATAGGTGATGAGAATGGGCAATCCTGAGATATCCCGCTCGATCCATTGCGTGGCGCGTGGCTCCTCCGCAAAGAAGGTTTCATACATCATGGATCCCCATTGAACGTAGGTGTCCGCCTTCATGCCATAACGGTGGGCAATGGCTACGGCATCGCGCGTACCTTCCATTTGGGACTTTTCAGCCGCCATTCCAAACCCTTTGTAGAGGTGGGTGTGGAAGACTTCGATTCCCTGATCGTGGAGTTTCTTGATTAGGGCTTCGCTCTGCTGGTACTCACTGATTTGAAGCGCATCCAGGCGCTGCCCGCCACGGCGCACGATGAAGATATACGGCTCATGGCCGCCGCCTGCGTCGATCATGCCGTTCCGCAACCATTCCCCCTGTCCACTCTCTGGCCCAGCCGAGGAAGCGGCCATGGCCGATGCAGCCGGGATTCCAAGTTGCGTTAGCGAAGCCGACGCAACCATAGCGCCGATAAAGTCTCTGCGATTCAATGCCATGTTCCATGCTCCTTTGGATGTTTGGGTGTCGTTGGGCGAGCCTTCCATTTCATTATGACATCAGTGCGCGCGGGTCGATCCCATGTGCAGCAACGACCTGTGCGATGCGCTTCTGCACCACTTCGACCGATAGGTCGTCTTCGATCACGACAACACGGGTCGTCTCTCGCGCAGAAATTTCACGATACTTGGCAAATACCTTCTCGTGGAAGGTTCGTTTCTCGCGTTCAAAGCGATCCGTATCGCCGCCGGTCTGCTGGCCGGAACTGCGGCTGCGCGCGCGCGCCAGACTAGTCTCCAGAGGGGGCAACAGCAAAATCGTCAGGTCAGGTTGCAAGTTGCCGCAGAGCACACGATGAAGCGCCAGCACGGCATCACTGCCCAGCCCGCGCCCGCCGCCCTGATAGGCTTCGGTGGAGTCGGTAAAACGATCACAGAGAACAATCTTGCCTGCTTCGAGCGCAGGCGCGATGATCTCGCGAATGGACTGGGCACGGTCGGCAAACATCAGCGCCACTTCGGTCATGGGAGCAATATCGGTCGTTTTAGCGTCGAGCAGCAGCGCGCGAATGCGCTCGCCGAGCGCGGTGTCTCCCGGCTGGCGCGTGACGAGGACAGGCAGCCCCTGCCGCTCCAGCGCTTCGGCCAGAAGGCGCAGATGCGTGGTCTTGCCGGAGCCATCGAGTCCTTCAAAGGTAAGAAAAAAACCGCGCCGCATGGCGTGAGTTTACCATCCAGAATTGCAATGCAAAGCATTCTGGCTCCGCTTGCGGATCATAAAAGTCTCGGCCAACGCTGCCGTCCGTGGAAATTGGGGGCAGGTCAAGACGATTCCAGCGCTCTCCTGCGTTGGTCAACACGTTCTTCGATATCTCTTCACGAAACATCTTTTCATCCCGCCCAAAGTCTGCGAAAATAGGGCGTGCCCATCTTGCACGTCCATCCAAACATTTCATTTAGGGAGCCGCTCTGATGTCGGCAAAATATGTCTTCGTAACTGGCGGAGTTGTGTCCAGTCTTGGCAAAGGGCTTGCCGCAGCCTCCATCGGTTGTCTGCTGGAGAGTCGTGGTCTGCGCGTCAACCTGATGAAGTTCGACCCGTACCTGAACGTCGATCCCGGCACCATGTCGCCCTTTCAGCATGGCGAGGTCTTCGTCACCGACGACGGCGCGGAGACCGATCTTGATCTGGGACATTACGAACGCTTTACGCACGCCCGGCTCACCCGCGACAACAACCTGACCACGGGCCGCATCTACGAGCAGATCATCACCAAGGAACGGCGCGGAGACTATCTGGGCAAGACCGTGCAAGTGATCCCGCACGTCACCAATGAGATCAAAAACGCCATGCGCAAGGTGGCTGCCGACACCGATATCGTGATTGTCGAGATTGGCGGCACCGTCGGCGACATTGAATCTCTGCCATTCCTGGAAGCGATTCGCCAGATGCGTCAGGAGTTGGGCCGCGAGAACACCGTCTTTGTCCATGTCACGCTGGTTCCCTGGATCGCCGCCGCGCAGGAGCTAAAGACCAAGCCCACGCAGCACTCGGTAAAAGAGATGCTCTCCATCGGCATTCAGCCGGATATTTTGCTCTGCCGCACCGACCGCTTTTTGACGCATGACATGAAGCAGAAGATTGCCCTCTTCTGCAACGTGGAAGAACAGGCCGTCATCACCGCGAAAGACGTGCCGTCTATCTATGAAGTCCCGCTGGTCTTTGCGCAGGAGCATGTCGATACGCTGTTGCTCAAGTATCTGCGCCTTCCTTCATCGGAGCCGCAACTGGATCGCTGGCGCGACCTGCTGGATCGCCATTACCACCCCAAAGGCGAGGTCTCCATCGCCATCATCGGCAAATATGTGGAGTATGAGGACAGCTACAAATCCCTGAAAGAGGCGCTGGTTCACGGCGCGCTGGCGCACAATTTGAAGCTGAACGTCACTTGGGTGGAGGCCGAGGGTCTCGAAACCAAAGACCCCGCCGACACCAGCTATGAGAGCCAACTGGCGGGCTTCGACGGCATTCTGGTTCCCGGCGGCTTTGGCAAGCGCGGCATTGAAGGCATGTTGAACGCCATCCGCTATGCGCGGGAAAAGCAGGTGCCCTACTTTGGCATCTGCCTGGGAATGCAGACGGCTTGCATCGAGTACGCCCGCAACGTCTGCGGCCTCGCCGATGCCAACTCCAGCGAGTTTGACCCGGCCACGCCGCATCGCGTCATCTACAAACTGCGCGAACTGACGGGCGTGGAAGAGATGGGCGGCACCATGCGTCTGGGCGCGTGGGCCTGCATGTTGCAGCCGGATTCTTTAGCGGCGCGGGCCTACGGCACAACAGAAATCAGCGAGCGCCATCGCCATCGCTACGAGTTCAACCGCGAATATGAAGCGCTGCTGACTGGCGCGGGCCTGCGCATCACGGGCACCACGCCGGATGCAACGTATGTCGAGATGGTGGAGATTCCCAGCCATCCATTTTTTCTCGGCTGCCAGTTCCATCCAGAGTTCAAGTCCAAGCCGCTGGAGCCGCATCCTTTATTCCGCGAATTTATCGGCGCCAGCTACAAGAACCGGATCGAGAATCCTGAATCAATAATTAAAGCTGAGAATCAAGGTGTGAAGTAATTTGCCATGAATGCAGAGACAAATTTGAATGATTTTGTAGATTCATTTTTGGCGGAACAGAGCAGTAATCCGCCACCAATGCTCTGGCACTATACAAACACACGCGGCATGTTAGGCATTCTGCGTTCTGGGAATCTATGGGCCACGCATACTGCATTTCTGAATGATGCTTCGGAAATGCGGTATGTGGGCCTTCCACTTCGGCGGACAATCGAAAAGCTCATTTCTGAGACAAAGGATTTGTTAGACCGCCAATTCTTGCGTGAGATGCGTGATCAGCTTCTCAATAGCCTTCGCCACACCTGCGTTGTCTCTTTCTCGGCGATAAAAAATGAACTGAGTCAGTGGCGCGCTTATGGAGGAGAATCGGGCAGCTTCGCTCTCGGTTTCAACCCCGCAATACTGCAAAAATACTCCAGTCAGCAGAAAATCACGGGGTTCAATCTATACAAATGTGTCTATGAAGACACTGAGCATTCCGCATTATGCAAAAATTTGGTTTCCGCGGCGCTTCAAGAATTTCAGAAGACAGTAAATACAGAGGAGGATGCAGCAAAAGAGAGTCCAAGGATATACCAGGAAGCTTATGAATGTTTCAGGAAGATTGCACCACTCATCAAACATCCAGACTTCAAACAGGAAGAAGAATGGAGGCTTGTTTCAGAAGTGTTGGATCTTAAAGCTAGGCCGTTTCATTTCCGTGAAGGAAAAACGTGTGCGGTGCCATATATAGAATTTTCGCTGTTGGACGAACAGCCAGAAAATACTAACCAGGCTCCGAACTGCGTCTACTTGCTAAGTGGCCCTCCTCAGGCCCACTCGGCGAATGTCTTGCCGCTTGGCCATTGTGCAGATTTCAAGCTCCAACCATCTTCAATTGAACCTTCTTTAACGCCATACCGAAATGTATAGCTACTGCCGTCCGCAATTACGGCTCCGCAATGCGCTCGGCCATGTCTGGGGCAATCTCCCGAAAGTGCCGCGTGTTCCATGTGTAGATTTTCTTTGCCTTCGCCTTGCGCGCGCAGGCCAGTAACAGCGCGTCATAGATGCGACCACCCGATTGCCGCTCCATCGCTGCGCGCCGAATCATCGCGTGGTAATCTTCCCCATCCAGGGTGACGATCTTCGTCCGCTCGCATACCTGATCCACCAGCACCAGCGCATGTTCCGGCAGCACGCGGTAGGGTCTGGGCAGGCGCGTCGCCACGGAGTAAAGCTCCGCCAGCGTGTGCCCCGCGCAAACGGCGGTCTCTTTGGTTGCGCGGGAAAATGCGCGCAGGCTCGGCGCATGATGCTCATGCCGCGACTGAAAGGCCGCCACCAGAACGGAAGTATCAAACAGGGCAATCATGGAATCATCTCTCGCCGCCAAGCTCCCCGCTCAATTTCCGGGTACGTTCGTCTCTGGTCTCCTCGATCAGGCCCAGCACGCTTCGATTACTCAGTCTGCCCCCACCGCCATCAATGACCCAGATTCCCTGCTCCTTGACCATCGTTGTTCCGGGCCGCTGTGGGCGCAGCAGAATTACATCTTCCTGCTGCTCAATCTCCAGCAAATCGCCGGGGTGAAGGTGCAGGTCTTCGCGCATGATCTTCGGCACGACGAGCCTTCCTGCCTTGTCAATCGAAACAATACCATTCATGGATGCCATTTTACCATTATTTTATGGTAATGGATGCCCAACAACGGGAACACAGACTCTACAATCTTCCGATGCCAAGGCCAATGGCGTAGGTCACAACGCCTTCAATGGCGCCGATGGCCGTCATCTCCAGACCGCTGCTCCACCAGGAGCGAATCGTGATGAGAGACTTGGCCGCTCCCACGGCGAAGTGCGCGGCCAGAGAAATGATGGCGGCCCAGATGACGGCGGAAATCCCACTCAAAAAGAAAAATGGAAGAATGGGAATGGAGGCTCCAATCGCCGTGGAAAGCGCGCCGGAAAGCGCGGAATTCCACGGTCGGCGCAGTCGTTCTTCCGTGGTGTTCAGGCGTTCCTGCGCCAGGGTTCGGACAAAGGTCTCCTTGTCGCGGGCCAGATACTCCACGAAGCGATCCGCTTCTTCCGCTGGCAGGCCGCGCGCCTGATAGCTGAGAGAAAGAATCTGGCGCGCCTTGGACTCGTTGTACGCAACGGCATCGCGCTCTCTGGCAAACTCTGCATGGAAGATTTCGCGTTCGCTCTTTGCGGAGAGGTACGCTCCCGAACCCATCGACAGAGCGCTGGCAATCATTCCTGCGATTCCCGACAGCAGAACAAATTTGCTGTTCCCCATCGTGGCTCCAGAGACGCCGGAGACGATGCCAAAGATTGCTCCCAGACCGTCATTCACCCCGTAAATCGCGTCGCCGATCCAGTCTGGAGTGCCGGGTCGGTCGCCTTGCCGCGCCGCCGTGAGTTCCGCCAGAGCGCGTTGCGCCTCTTCTGGAAACGCTGGCGCGAGGGGCCTGCGGTCATGAATCAGATCAATCAGCATCTGATGGTGTTCCTGCACGCTGGCAATCACTTCCTTGAGGATGGCAATGCTGGGTTCATCCTCCAGCTCATGCAACTGCCGGGTGTAGCGCGCGGTGGCGCGGCTCTCATCCCGTTCGATGCGGCGAAGAACCAGGTCTTTTCCACCCACGCGATTGGCAAGCGTGTCTGCCGTCCCGGTCTGCGGGCCGTGGTAGATTGGCTCCGTTCCTCCGAGCGCGCGAATGCGCTCCGCCCAGAGCTGGGCATGATATTTTTCTGCTGTGGCGAGCAGGTGCAGGGCGCGACGGCGTTGCGGATTGGACTCCCGTTCCGCGAGAGTTTTGTAGGTGTAGCATCCACGCATCTCCGCCTGCCAGTTGCCCTCCAGAATCTTCAGCAGCCGCTCTCGCGTGTCATCGGCAATCGGATCGAGGGCAATCGGGTCAGGCACAGGGATATACACTCCTCATGTCGATCTCTCCTGAAAGCAACGCACCGGACGGGCTAAAGTCCGTCCCCTGCAAAGACAAACTTGTTTAGGGAAGCTCTGATCAAGTTCCACGGCTGTCCCTCAGGGGCTAGAGCCTCGCTCTCATTGCAGGTACTTACGGCGGGACTAAAGTCCCGCCCTTTCAAAATGCTGACTTGTCCAGAGGTTCCTTAGAGCTTCTCTTGCATGGCTCAGCTTGCCATCGAAGACACATCTTCCGCCTTGGGCTGGTACGGACAAAATGGATCGCTGGCCAGCGCATCGCCGGTATAAGCGAAGGCCCGCGCGCGAGAACCGCCGCAGAGAACGCGATACTCACATCGCCCACACTTCCCTTTGAACTGGCTGGGCGTGTGCAGCGCGCGAAAGATCGGCGCGTCGCGATAGACATCCACAAGCTGATCGACGCGCACATTGCCTGTCTTGAGCGGCAAAAATCCTGCGGGATAAATATCCCCCTGATTGGAGACAAACACGATGCCGTGTCCATCGCGAATGCCAAATCCTCGATAGACCGACGTGCTTTGGATTGCATCCGAGCGCATCCCGCTGCTGCGCATTCGATTCAAGGCCACGCGGCGATAGGAGGGCGCTTCCGTGGTTTTGATGGCAAAGGGAGCCACCCGCGCAAGATCGTAGATCCAATGCATCCACTCCTCGCCGCGTTCTGGAGAGATGGGTTGCAGCATCTTGCCGCGTCCCACCGCAATCAGAAAAAACAGGCTCCAGCGCATCACTTGCTGCGTTTTGAGGAATTCATAAATGGCGGGCAAATCCTCCGCCGTCTCCTCCGATACCAGCGTGTTGACCTGAATCGGCATCCCCAGCGTTGCCGCGTCCTTGATCGCGCGCAGCGTCCAGTCAAAACAGCCTTCCACGCCGCGCACCGCTTCGTGCCGCGCGGCAGTGGAGCCATCCAGACTCAAACCGAAGCTCTCAATGCCATGCGCCTTCAACTTTGCGAGAACATCCAGAGTCAGGCCGGGAGTGGCGCTGGGCGTGACTGAAACGGTCAATCCCAGCGCATGGGCCTCGTCGATAATGTCATATATGTCGGATCGCTGGAGAGGATCGCCGCCGGTCAAAATCAGATGCGGCCAGGGCTTGTCGAAGCTGGCGATCTGGCGCAACAGCGCCGAGCTTTCTGCGCGGGTCAGCTCGCTGGGATGGGGCGTGGACACAGCCTCGGCGCGACAGTGGCGACAGGCCAGCGCGCAGGCCTGGGTCATCTCCCAGTAAACCAGCATGGGATTCTTTGCATAGTCCGGCGCGTTGGAAGAATGCGAAAGACGGGCAGCGACATCGGCAGGTGGGGGAACCACCTGAACCCCTCCGTTGCTGGATACAAATAGACGGCGAGAAAGCTCTGTCATACGGCCTCTTTTCTGTTTATGCTGCGTTTGCTTGCGATCCTTTGCGCAATCTGGATGCTCCGCTGAATGCAGTCGGGAATGCCCGCGCCATCATATGCGGCACCTGCCAGATGCAAACCGTCGTGGCGGGCCGCCAAGGCATCCATCTCGGCAACCAGCGCCGCGTGGCCCACCTCGTACTGCGGATTTCCCTTATGCCAGCGATAGACCTTGGTGAAACCAGGGGATGCGGTAATGCCCATCGTCGCGCGCAATTCCTGTTGCGCTATCTGCGCCAGCGCATCTTCCTCTTGTTCCGCGATGGATTCAGCGCGCGCGCCGCCCACAAAAACGCGCAGCAGCACAGAACCCGCTGGAGCGCGATGCTTGAATTTTTCTGAAGACCAGGAGCACGCGGTTATGCTTCGTTTCTCGTTGTGCGCAACCACGAAGCCATGTCCATCCAGCGGATGCGGAACATCCTCGCGCTTGTATCCGAGGGAGACCGTTGCCGTGGAAACATACCGGATGGAGCGCAACTTGGAGGCCAGCGCGGAATCCATGCCCTGCATCCAATCGGCGGTCACATAGGCAGGCGTGGCAAAGATAATTTCGTCGGCCAGAATGCGCGAGCCTTCACTCAAGGCGATTCGATATTGTCCATGTTCGCGGGTAACATCCAGCACGCGGCAGTTCAGCAGGAGCGTTGAAAGGTGCAGTCTCGCCGCCAGAGCATCGACCAGTTGCTGCAATCCGCCGCGCAGGGTTTGAAACATGGGGGAGTGCGGCGGCGGCGCGCCAGCGCGCGCATGAACGTGCCTTCTGGCCCGTGACCGCTGCATAATTCCACGCAGCAAACTTCCATATTGTTTTTCCATTTCCACAAATCGCGGGAATGTACTTTGCAGGCTCAGCCTCTCTGGATCCGCAGCATGGATGCCCGCCATCAGCGGCGCGGCAATTTTTTCGAGCGCCTCCGCGCCAAGACGCCGACGCACAAAACTCGCCAGACTCTCATCGGCATCGTCGTTACGCCGGGGAATCAATACTTCCATGCCCATTCGCGCCTTGCCGGGCCAGGAGATCAGTCGTGACCGCAGAAAGGGAAGCATCATGGTTGGGGCCATCAACATCATGCCTTCCGGCATGGGATGCAGCCTTCCCCGGCTCCATACATAGGTCGGATGTTTTGCGCGGCTGGAGCCAATCAGCGCGTCCTCCAGACCCAGAGCGCGGCACAAATCCAGCCCCGCTGTTTTTTGCGTGATAAAAGAATCCGGGCCGCCTTCAATGACAAAATCGGCCTCCTGCGCGGAGATAATCTTTCCACCCAATCGGGCTGCGCTGTCGATCAGCGTGATGTCAACGGCATCTCCGGCAAACTCCTGCAAATAGAATGCCGCCGCCAGTCCGGAAATGCCGCCGCCGAGAATTACGATCTTTTTCATTGCATCATCACGCAGAGATTGGAATCGCTGTACCATGAGACAGGGAGAGACCTTCGCTTTACCATCCACTTCTGCGCTGCGGACTCCGAGCCAGGGAACTATACTCGCATCTTCAGGCTACGTGGTAGGTTGTGGCCCCGCAGTGACATGCGTCACATGAAATTTGCAGGGTACAGCGCACGATTATACTCGTCCAAACCGTGCAAGGATGCCTGCCGGGGAGGAACTCCGGAAACACGGCGGCACGCGGGACGAGATGAGGACATCGAAGATACAAACCTGCGACGTTATTACAAACCTGTGACGTTCCGTAGCCCCGCAAGATGAAAAGATGAAGAGGCGATGAGTACATACCCGGTAATTATTCAAGGTGGCATGGGTGCTGGCGTATCCAGTTGGCGGCTGGCCCAGGCGGTTTCGCGGCTCGGCCAGCTTGGCGTCGTTTCAGGCACGGCTCTGGATCAGATTCTGGTTCGGCGTCTGCAAGATGGCGATCCCGGCGGCCACATGCGGCGAGGGTTGGAGGCGTTTCCTTTTCCTGCCATGTCCGAGCGCATTTTGCAGAAGTATTTTATTCCCGGCGGCAAGGACGAGCGGACTCCGTATCGACTGGCAGCCGCGCACGCAAAAGACAACTCACATGAGACCGTCGAGTTGTGCATCGTGAGCAATTTTGTCGAGGTCTGGCTGGCGCGCCAGGGCCACGCGAATCCTGTGGGCATCAACTATCTTGAGAAGATTCAGACCGCGCATCTGCCGACCATCTACGGAGCGATGCTGGCAGGCGTGGGATATGTCCTGATGGGTGCCGGGATTCCGTTAAAGATTCCCGGCGTGCTGGATCGCTTTGTCGAGCACCAGTCCGCAGAGTACATGCTCCAGGTGGCGGGCGCGCTGGAGGGCGATGACACGACCATGCGCTTTAACCCGCGCGATTTTATGGAGCACGATCTGGCTCCCCTGCCCCGGCCTCGATTTCTTGCCATTGTTTCCTCCAACACGCTGGCCACGACCATGCTCAAAAAAGCGAGTGGCAAGGTGGATGGTTTGATCGTCGAGATGAGAATCGCGGGCGGGCACAACGCTCCGCCACGCGGCAAGCTCCAGCTTTCTGAGGCAGGCGAACCCATCTACGGCGAGCGCGATGCCATTGACATGGTGAAAATGCGGGAACTGGGCGCTCCTTTCTGGCTGGCTGGGGGATATGGGCACCCGGAAAAACTGCGGGAGGCGCTCGATCAGGGCGCCACAGGCGTCCAGGTTGGAACCGCGTTTGCTTTCTCGGAGGAATCTGGCCTGCGGCAGGACTACAAGCAGGCTCTGATCGCCAAGGCCATCGCCGGAGAGGCGCGCGTGTTTACCGATCCGTTGGCATCGCCAACGGGATTTCCCTTTAAGGTGGCGCGGCTGGAAGGCACTTGTTCGGAGCCAGAGGTATACGCCGCAAGACCACGCATCTGCGATCTTGGATATTTGCGCGAGCCGTATCGGACGCCAGAGGGCAGCATCGGCTATCGTTGCGCCTCGGAGCCACGCAGCATTTATCTCGCCAAGGGCGGCAAGGTGGAGGACACTCTGGGCAGAAAATGTATCTGCAATGCGCTGGTGGCAAACATCGGTCATCCGCAGGCAAGAAATGGTCAGCGCATAGAAAAAGGCATTGTGACCGCCGGGGATGAGTTGAATTCTGTCACGCAATTCTTAGCGCCGGGACGCTCCAGCTATCATGTAGAAGATGTCATTACAACGTTGCTGGGGAACCAGGAAAGCTCTGAACAAGCCCGCGCGTTGAAGGGGCGGGACTTCAGTCCCGCCGTAAATACCTAACGTGAATACCTAAAAATGATCGCTGGTTTTGGCCCCGGATGGACAGCAGCCCCATTCTCTACCCGATATCCTCGTTCCAGTTCTCCAGATATTTTTTCAACTCGGCCATGAACTTGCCCGCCTCCGCGCCGTCGATGATGCGGTGATCGAAGCCCAGCGTCAGGCGAATGATGTGGCGGATGGCAATGGTGTCGTTGCCTTCGGCATCGGTTAGCACCACTGGCTCCTTGAACAAGCCGCCCACGCCCAGAATCGCCGTCTCCGGCTGATTGATAACGGGCGTGCCAAACTGCTCGCCAAAAATACCCGGATTGGTGATGGTGAAGGTGCCACCAGAGGCTTCGTCCGGCTTCAGCTTTTTGCTGCGCGCGCGCTCGGCCACATCCGCAATGCCACGAGCGATGCCGAGAAAGCTGCGCTCCTCCGCCTGTTTGACGACCGGAACGATCAGGCCCCAATCCAGCGCCACGGCAATGCCAATGTTGATGTTCGGGTGATAGCGGATCGAATCGCCTTCCAGCGAAGCATTCACGATGGGCATCTTGCGCAGGCAATGAATGGCCGCGCGCGTGATGAACGGCATATAGGTGAGTTTGACGCCGTTGCGCTGCTCGTACTTGGATTTCTCGCGCTCGCGGATGCGCGCGATGCGCGTCATATCCACCTTGAAGACCGAGTGGACATGCGCGCTGGTGTGCTTGGACTCGACCATGCGCTTGGCGATGATGGAGCGCATCTTCGACATGGGAACTAATCCGCCGGGCAGGGGCGCGCTCACAGCGGGAACTTTGGCGGCTGCCGTCGAGGTTCCGCCTGCTGCCGGGGCTGCCGATCCCCCGCCGTGCTGACCCCCACCGTGCTGACCCAGATATCCGAGCGCGTCTTCCTTCGTGATGCGTCCGCCAGCGCCGGTGCCGGGAATCTTCGCAAGGTCAAGATGATTGTCCTTGGCAATGCGGCGCACCAGCGGCGAGGAGCGAATGCGCTCCGTTGTACCGGAGACAGGAGCAGAAGCACTGGTTGCAACCGACGCGGGCGTAGCCGGGGCAGACTTTGCGGCTGCGGGCTTCGCAGGGGCTACAGCCGATGCAGAACCTCCAGCCGCGCCGCCAATAACGGCGACGACGGTGTTGATCTGCACTGTGGTTCCCTCGGCGGCTTTGATCTCCGTCAGCACCCCGGCTGCGGGCGAGGGAATCTCGGCATCCACCTTGTCCGTCGAAATTTCAAACAGTGGCTCATCGCGCTGTACCGTGTCGCCGACCTTCTTCAACCACTTGGTAATGGTTCCCTCAAAAATTGATTCGCCCATCTGCGGCATGATGACGTTGGTGCCGCCGCTGGTCGCTGCTGGCGCGCTTGCAGTTGCCGCCGGAGCCGGAGTCGCCGCTGGCGCTGGCTTGCTGGCAGCCTTGGCCGCAACAGGCGTTGCCGGAGCAGCAGGCGCTGCCGCTGGCGCAGACTTAACCACGGCCTCTCCCGCGCCGCCAATAACGGCGACGACGGTGTTGATCTGCACTGTGGTTCCCTCAGCGGCTTTGATCTCCGTCAGCACCCCGGCTGCGGGCGAGGGAATTTCAGCATCCACCTTGTCCGTCGAAATTTCAAACAGCGGCTCATCGCGCTGTACCGTGTCGCCGACTTTCTTCAACCATTTGGTAATGGTTCCCTCAAAAATTGATTCGCCCATCTGCGGCATAATGACATCTGTCGGCATGAAATCTCGTCTCCGTATCGTTGTTTCCGTTTTTGTCGGCGGCATGGAACAGGAGTTTCTGTGGATATGCGCCAGACCTCACATTTTATATGACAACCGAGGGGATGCGCGATTCGGACTCTTGTCCAATACAAGATGAGCCTGAAGGCGGTCATTGATTCCAATACAAGATGAGCCTGAAGGGTCGGTCATGCTGGGTAGTGAACATCCGCATGGTTCGATCAGAAGAGTTGAGTTTGGAAG
>JAJZIJ010000037.1 GCA_021810625.1 Acidobacteriota bacterium | reverse complement strand
AGCCTTGGACCGACTACTACAACCACCAGCGACCTCATGGTAGTCTCGGCTACAAGCCGCCCATCAGCCGCTCCGAAATCGGTACAACCTCTTGATCATCTACAGGCACCCGGCCTATAATTGCTAGAGCAAGCTGGATAGAACATTGGCCATCCACTATAGAAAGCTCGTTATGCGCCTACGCTGTACTTGGCCTTCGTTCGAGCGTGTCTGGAACAGCAGTACGCTAGCATACGTACTCATCGTTTTGGCTTTATGTATGTGTGTGCATTACATCCGATGGACGCCTCCTCCTGGATATGCAGTGGCTGTCTTAGCATTCATCGCTGCTGTAATGAGTATTCGAAAAAACTCAGGTATGCAAAAATTTCTGTGGCTCACCAGCATGGCAATTTTGCTCGGAATTGAATTTCACTCAATTCGTATTGATAGACAGTTGAATGATAGTCAGCAGCAGACGCGGTTTGAATTACAGATGAATCAATTTAAGGCTATCGGTACTGGAATCACCACGTCGATGAATGCAAACCAAACCTATTTCGAGCAGACGATGAGAAATGCGAAAGTCCTGCTCGACACAACAAACGATGTTGCGCTTATGGCCAAAGGATCGTTGGAAGAAATTACTGGAGCCAACTCGTTCCCATATATATCCCCTCAGGTGCATGGTTACGATGGCGGGATTATTCCTCTTGCAGTGTGGGATGTGGGCAAAAACATGCTGGCAAACGTCGCCATCACCATTCGGAATTCAGAAGATTATGGCGGAGACGCTATCAAGTTCGCTGCTGCGCCAGAGATAGAGATTGGTGTCGTTCATCCGGGCTGGCCTCGAATGTTGAAGGGGGGCATCTCTCCACATCCGCACGGAACCGACGGTTCGGACGTGTACGTCATTGAGATGTACACACAACACGAGCTATACATTGAAACCCTCCATTTTAGAAAACTCGCCAGTGGCTCCGGCTGGGCCTTTAGGAGTGTCGTTTCCCATGAGGAATTCAGTCATAAAGGTCAAGGTTCTAAGCGGGTAAACATGGGCCGAAGCGTTCCATTGTGCGGATCTTCCAGGTGGTCTGACGAGCCTGCACCAAAGTACAAGCACTCGAATCCCAAAGAATTGAAACCCTGCTGGGAGTACAACTAGCCGGGTGCCCCTCGATAAGGACGAAGGCAATGTCAAGGCACAGTTTTGCTGTGCGCTGCGGCTGCATCGCTATCGTAGCCGGGTGCCCCATTCAAGCCTTCTTTTGGCTTGAGTGGGCGATGTGATCCCCAGGTCTCACAATCGAGACCCTTCGACAATCTCAGGGCAGGCTCCGCGCAGCGAAGTGAAGAATCCAGAGAATACTGTCTGGAAATACGAGGCCAAGATTCTCTGGATTCTTCGTCGTTGCACTCCTCAGAATGACTCTTCCTTTGTGAACGCATTGCATTCAGTGGAATGACCATTCCCACCCTTCGCAAAAGCGCGAAGAATGTGCCCACCCGCAGATTCAAATCGGGGCACCCGGCCTGTTGTTCTGCGCGCCACGCGGAGCCTGTTTGCGGGAAGCGGGCTGGAACCTTACAATCAGACATGCCCGTCCAGAGCCGTTCCGCCTGCCCTCTACCGTTTGCTGACAGCGCCATGCTCCCAACCGAAATGGTGCTCCCAATTTTATGATTGAATTTCCCGTACCCGAAGCGCTTACCTTTGACGATGTCCTGCTCGTCCCGGCCTATAGCGAGATTGTCCCCACGCAGGTGCAGACGCAGACCCACGTCACGCGCAACATTGTCGTCAACACGCCGCTGCTCAGCGCGGCGATGGACACTGTTACCGAATCGCGGCTGGCCATTGCGATGGCGCAGCAGGGCGGTCTGGGCGTGGTTCATCGCAACCTGACCATTGAGCAGCAGGCGGGCGAGATCGACAAAGTAAAACGCTCCGAGAGCGGCATGATCGTCGATCCGGTAACGATCACGCCCGACCAGCCCATCTCCGAGGCGCTGGACGTGATGCGGCGCTACAAAATCTCCGGCGTGCCGGTGACGAAGAATAAAAAGCTGGTCGGCATCCTGACCAATCGCGACCTGCGCTTTGAGACGCGCACGGAGATTCCCGTCAACGATGTGATGACCAAGCAGAACCTCATCACCGTGCCCGTGGGCACCACGCTCGAAGAAGCAGAGAAGATTCTGCACAACCATCGCGTGGAAAAGCTGCTGGTGGTCAACGATCAGTACGAGCTAAAAGGCTTGATTACCGTCAAGGACATCCAGAAAAAACTAAAATATCCCAACGCCGCGAAGGATTCCCAGGGCCGACTGCGCGTGGCCGGAGCCGTTGGCGCGACGGGAGATTTTCTGGAGCGTGCGCAGGAGTTGATCCGCGTCCGCGTCGATGCGCTGGCCATTGACTCCGCGCACGGACACTCCTCTCGCGTGCTGGAGGCCATCCGCGCGCTGAAAAAACATTTCCCGCAGATTGATCTAATGGCGGGCAACATCGCCACCTATGAAGGAGCCAAGGCGCTCATCGAAGCCGGGGCAGACGCGATCAAGGTCGGCATCGGGCCGGGTTCCATCTGCACCACGCGCATGGTTACAGGAGCCGGAATGCCGCAGATCACGGCCATCTCCGAGGCCTACCGCGCAGCCAAACAACACAATGTTCCGGTCATTGCCGACGGCGGCGTCAAATACTCCGGCGACGTGACCAAGGCCATCGCCGCAGGAGCCAGCGCCATTATGATTGGCTCGTTGTTCGCGGGAGTGGACGAAAGCCCCGGCGAGACAATTCTCTATCAAGGACGCTCCTTCAAGACCTATCGCGGCATGGGGTCGCTTTCCGCAATGGCGCAAGGCTCCGGCGAACGCTACTTCCAAAGCAATCGCGACATGGAGGAACCCGAAGGCCGTTCCTCGTTGACCAGCCGCGAAAGCAGTGCTCAAAACCGCCTGTCCAAGTTTGTGCCAGAAGGGATCGAAGGCCGCGTGCCGTATCGCGGGCCACTGGAGTCGATGGTGTACCAACTCGTCGGCGGGCTGCGCTCCGGCATGGGATACCTGGGCTGTAGCTCTATCCGAGAGCTACAGGAAAATGCCCGCTTCGTCCGCATCTCCAATGCAGGACTGCGCGAGAGCCATGTTCACGATGTCATCATCACACGCGAGGCTCCCAATTATCATGTTGAATAAGCGCAGGCGCGTCCTGCTAAGCGCATGGATTCCAGCAGCAATCTGCGTTGCGTTGATTGCCATTTCTTCGAGTGACGCTTTTTCTTCCGACAACACCAGCCACATTTTGCGCCCGATGCTGGAGCGCGTCTTTGGCAGCTTCCGCGATGCGGTCTGGCACCAGATACTCTTTGACATCCGCAAAGTTGGCCATTTTTTTGCCTATGGATTTGTCAGCGTGGTCTTCTTCCGCGCCTGGCGCATGACCTTTCGTCTCAGCCATGCCTACTCCGCAGTCACGGCATCCTTACGCGCCGCAGCCGTGGCGCTGCTCTCCACGCTGGCGCTTTGCAGTCTGGATGAATTTCATCAGGCATTCCTGCCCCAACGCACAGGATCGCCTTTTGATGTGCTGCTGGATATGTGCGGCGCTGTCACCTGCCATCTAATCATCTTTGCACTCTTCGGCGGCCTGCTGGAACTGGCCAACACAACAAGCCCCGACGTATAAGCCGGGGCCTGTATGGACTTCCGCTTCGCAGTTTTCATTTTGGAGCAACCGTCTACTAGCGCACGACTTCGCTGGCCTGCTCAGGAATTTCGGTTCGCAGATCATCCCATTCTTCCGCGCCGAAACGCTGGAAGATATCCTTCGGACTCAGCGCATTTTTGAAGCCTAATGGCTCCCGCGAATCACGCACCGTCGTTAACACTTCATCGCAGCGCGCCATCATCGTGCCCAGCAGCACATCCGACAGCAACACGCATCGATATCCCAGCCCTGCAATCGCATCCAGCGAGAGCAGCGGACTTTTTCCGCCCACAAGAACATTCAGAACACATGGGCCATCCACTCTTTGAGGCACAGAGCGCAATTGCTCCATCGACACAGGAGCCTCGACCAAGGCCAAATCCGCTCCCGCCTCAAGCGAGGCATTGGCGCGATCAATGGCTTCCTCGAAGCCAAGCACACCATTGGAATCGGTGCGAGCAATGATGACAAAATCCTGACTCTTTCGCGCATCCACGGCAGCGCGCAACTTGCTGACAAACGCCTCCTGCGAGATGACCTGCTTTTTCTCCAGATGTCCGCATTTTTTGGGAAACACCTGATCTTCAATATGAATGCCAGCAACCCCGTGCCGCTCATACTCGCGCACCGTGCGAACCATATTCAGTTCATTGCCATAGCCGGTGTCCGCATCCGCGATGATCGGAATGGCGACGGAGGCAGCCATCGCCGACGCATTGGCCACCATCTCCGACATGGTCGCCAGACCGTAATCCGGCAGCCCCAGACGGCTTACAGAGGTTCCCATGCCCGTCATATAGATGGCTTGAAATCCCGCCCGTTCCACAGCCTTGGCGGTGATGCAGTCATACGCGCCCGGCGCGACAAGAAAATCTTTCTGCGTCAAAAGCTGGCGCAGTCGGCTTGCTGGATTCATAGAAAAAACCTCCGTGGGTCGATGGATCGAATGTATGCGATCAAATTTGCTTACGGCGAAACTGCGGCGAACCCACGATCACGGCCCCGCATGTGTATATGCCCGTGACTCTATCATCCTTGAGACATAAGATGTCGCGCCATCCCTGGCTTGCTCGCCATCTCTTGCCCGCTGTCTTTATGTCCGCTGTGGGTTCAGACGCAGTTCCATTGAAAAAGATATCGTGCCGAGGCAAAAATTATGCCCATATCTCGAAGTATAAAGTTCCCATTGATAAATTTTCTTGACGGGTTTCTTATTTTCCTGTAAATTCTTCACAGGTTATGAATTTCTCGATCCAGTCCATGTACGTGTCGATGCGGATGCCAATGTGCATCCGTGGGCGGCTTGCTCTGGACTTTGAATCGGCGTAACAGACCAGCAAAGTTTACTGAGTACCAAGCGACCCACGGCTCCCAATAGAGCGTGGGTTTTGTTTTTGCCTAAAAATCTTGCATCACACTTTAGACCACATCAGGAGAACACAATGTCGCAACCAGAAAAACCACAGCAGCGTCCCGCAACCCTTGCCGTTCATGCCGGCCAGGTCACCGATCCCGCCACCAACTCGCGGGCCGTCCCCATTTACCAGACCACATCCTACACGTTCAACAATGCCGATCACGCAGCTTCCCTCTTCGGCCTGCAACAATTCGGCAACATTTATACGCGGCTGATGAACCCGACCACGGATGTTCTGGAAAAGCGCGTTGCAGCCCTTGAAGGCGGAGTCGCAGCGTTGGCGACGGCCTCCGGTCAGGCTGCGGAGACGCTGACGATTTTGACGCTGGCCAACTCCGGCGATGAGATTGTCTCCACCACCTCGCTCTACGGCGGCACCTACAATCTCTTCCACTACACGCTGCCCAAGCTCGGCATCAAGGTTCGCTTTGTCGATGCCGACGACTTCGACGGTCTGCGCAAGGCCATCAACGACCGCACGCGGGCCATTTATACCGAATCTTTGGGCAACCCGAAGCTGGACGTGGTGGACATCGAACGCCTCGCCGCCATCGCGCATGAGCACAAGCTGCCGCTCATCGTGGACAACACGATTCCTTCGCCCATCCTTTGCAATCCCATCGCGTGGGGCGCGGACATTGTGATCCACTCGGCAACCAAGTTCCTCGGCGGCCACGGCACGAGCATTGCGGGTGTCATCGTCGATGCTGGAAAATTTGACTGGGCCGCTTCGGGCCGCTTCCCGGACTTCGTTAATCCTGATCCCTCCTATCACGGACTACTGTATTCGCAGACCTTCGGCAACCTTGCATTCATTCTGAAGGCGCGCCTGCAAGGACTGCGCGACACCGGCGCTTGTCTGTCGCCCTTCAATGCTTTCCAGATTCTGCAAGGCATTGAGACGGTGCATCTGCGCGTGCCGCGCCACGCGGAAAATGCTCTTGCCATAGCAAAATATCTGGAGAAGCATCCTGCCGTCGAATGGGTCAATTATCCTGGTCTGGCCAGCAGCAAATATCATGCGCGCGCCAAGAAGTATCTGCCCAATGGAGCCAGCGCCATCGTCACCTTCGGCATTCGCGGCGGCTATGAGGCAGGCAAGGAATTCATGGACTCGCTCGAACTTTTCAGCCTGCTGGCCAACATTGGCGACGCAAAATCGCTGGTCATCCATCCGGCTTCCACCACGCACCAGCAGCTCAGTGGCGAGGAGCAGCACTCCACTGGAGTGACACCCAACCTGATCCGTCTCTCGGTCGGCATTGAGGATATCGACGATATTCTTGCTGATCTTAACCACGCATTTGCCAAGGTGGGAGCCTCTCGCAAAGAACCCGTTCTTGCTTAAGGAGGACTATGACGAAGCCGATCCAAACAGCGCTCCAGCCCGAAGTGGAAGCAGATTTTCTGCTGAACGGCGGAGCGCCGTTCTCTCTTGAATCCGGCGCGACGCTGCCGCAGGCATCGCTGCGCTATGTCGTCTACGGCAAGCTGAATGCCGCGCGAGACAACGCTGTTCTTGTCTGCCACGGGCTAAGTGGATCGGCGCGCGTGGCCGACTGGTGGCAGGAGATGTTCCTCAACGATCATCCCCTCGATCCAAAGACCCACTGCATTATTGGCATCAATGCGCTTGGTTCCTGTTACGGTTCCACAGGCCCCACGTCGCTGAATCCTGCAACGGGAACGCACTATGGCAGCGACTTCCCTGTCATCAGCATTCGCGACATCGTGCGCGGACAGGCGCAGTTGATGGATCATCTCGGCATCCATCGCCTGCGCGCCGTCATTGGCCCTTCGATTGGAGGAATGCAGGCGCTGCAATGGGCGGTGGATTTTCCTGACCGCGTGGCCAATTGCTTTGCCACGGGAGCCACGGCGCTCTCCGCAATGGGACTGGCTCTGAACCACCTGCAACGTGAGAGCATTCGCCTGGATCCGGCCTGGCGCGGCGGAAAATACGCGCTCGACCAACAACCGACAGGCGGATTGTCGCTGGCCCGCGGCATCGCTTCGTGTACCTATAAATCTTCGGAACTCTTTGCCGAGCGCTTTGGCCGCAGACCGAATCGCTCCGGCGACGAAGACCCCACGCGACTGCACGCAGCCCGCTATGACGTTGCCGGATATCTCGATTATCAAGGGCGCATCTTTATTGACCGCTTCGATGCCAACAGCTACATCGTCATTACGCGCGCGATGGACACCTTTGACCTGGCTCGCGGCTACGCCAGTGAACACGAGGCACTCCGCCGCATCACGGCCCGCGTGCTGCTGGCAGGCATCTCCTCCGATTGGCTCTTTCCGGCGGCGGATATTCAATCGCTCGCCGACCGCTGCCGCAGAGCGGGCGTAACCTGCAACTATGTCGAGGTTCACTCCCACCACGGCCACGATGCTTTTCTGGCCGAGGCGGAAAGCTGGCGGCCATTCGTGGAGTACGTCACACGCGATCCCAAGGAGAGTTTCGCTGAGGACGCGAAGTACGACACCGAGTTGGCGCTGTAGTTCTGCGGGCAAACACAAAATGAGGCGCAGACAATTGTCCGCGCCTCATTTTGTGTTGATTTCAGAAGACCGCGAGTATCGCAGCCGCACAGCAAAAAACTAATCCTTGCTGTCGCCGCTTTCCTGGCCTTCAGTCTTTTCGGTCATGGTTGCGGCCAGAGCATCGCGGCGCTTCTGGCGCGCTTCGGCGCGTTTCTGGCGCTTCTCATCCAGAACGTTCTCGGCTCCCAGCAACTCGATGTAGGCTTGCTCTGCGCCATCTCCCTTGCGGAAGGTCGTGCGAACAATGCGGAGATATCCGCCGTTCCGCTCGCCATAGCGGGGAGCGACCGTGTCAAAGAGCCGCGAAACCGCTTCGCGGGTCTGTAGAAATGCGAGGGCCTGTCTGCGGGCATGCAAATCGCCACGCTTGCCCAGGGTAATCATCTTCTCCACCGTTGGCCGCGCTGCCTTGGCCTTGGTGATGGTCGTATGAACGCGATCCTCAAGAAGAATTGAGGTCACCAGATTGCGCAACATGGCGCGACGATGGCTGGTGTTCCGTCCAAGTTTGAATCCTGCTTTGCGATGACGCATGGCCAATCTCTCTTATTGTTAATTCTTCGATCTGAAAATCTTTTCTTCTTCTGAATCCGGGGGCTGGCCTCGCTATTTGCAAGAACAGCCCCGACCAATTCAATGCGTTAGAAGGTCTCCGAATCATCCTGCACGGCAAGTTCTTCGCCGTCGAGATCCTCGTCGTCATCCTCATCATCTTCCTCATCATCAAAACGACCAACGCCGCTCAGGACGGCTGCGGGCAGAATGCTCGTCGGCCCTGGAATCGGATTTCCATTCTCGTCAATTCTCATGCCGAGGGAAAATCCCATTTGCGCGAGGATTTCTTTGATTTCATTGAGTGACTTACGGCCAAAGTTTTTCGTCTTCAGCATCTCGGCCTCGGTCTTCTGGATCAATTCGCCGATGGTCTGAATGTTGGCGTTCTTCAGGCAGTTGTAGCTGCGAACCGAAAGCTCCAAGTCTTCCACGGAGCGGTTCAGGCTCTCATTCTGGAGCAGGCCGCCGCTGGAATCCAAAGCGACTGCGGACTCGATCTCCTCTTCAAAATTGATGAAGATGCTCATGTGATCCTTGATTAACTTCGCCGCCAGACCAATGGCATCCGCAGGTAGAATGCTACCGTTGGTCCAGACCTCAAGCGTCAACTTGTCATAGTCTGTGATCTGTCCCAAACGAGCCGGATCCACCGTATAGTTCACCTTGCGCACGGGCGAGTGAACCGAATCCACGGGAATAAAACCGAGACCGAGATCGGCATCGAAGTTCTTATCGGCGGAGACATAGCCGCGTCCGCGCTTCAGGCGCATTTCCATGTCGAGCTTGCCGCCTTCGCTGACGGTGGCGATATAGACGTTCTTATCGAGAATCTCCACGTCGCCGTCGGCTTCAATCATGCCAGAGGTGACAACGCCCGGCTGATCGGCGCGCAGATAAATCGCCTTCGGCCCCTCGCCATTCAACTTGAAGGGAACCTGCTTCAGATTCAGGATCAGGTCGGTCGCGTCTTCCACGACACCAGAAAGCGATTGAAACTCATGCAGCACGCCTTCCATGCGCACCGCTGTAACTGCCGCGCCTTCAATGGAAGAGAGCAATACGCGCCGCAAAGCGTTGCCCACCGTTGTGCCAAAGCCGCGTTCAAACGGCTGCGCGCTAAACTTTCCATACTTTTCGGTCAACGTCTCTACATCCACAGCCAGACGCTTCGGTTTTTGAAATCCTCGCCAGAGCATATTCGTTGATTCTCCTGCACGGCAGACATCGCGAAGCATTCTGCAATGGCCGTGCCTGTTCTCCTTAGGATGATTGGGTGCCGCGGCAAGCGGCATTTTTCTCCGGGTGTTCGTCTAAGGGGAAACACCCGGAATCTTCTATAATTCGTTACTGCTGCTGTCCTTACTTGCTGTACAGTTCGACGATCAGTTGCTCGTTGATCGGCAGTTGAATATCCTCGCGCTTCGGCAACGCCAGAATTTTTCCACTCAGGCTGTTGCGATCAATCGTAATCCATGTGGGAGCCTGTCCCTGGCCGCTGTACTCACCTGCGACTTCAAAGAGCGGCAGTTTCCTGCTGGCTTCGCGAATGCGAATCTCATCGCCCACGCTGACCTGAAAAGAAGGAATGTTCACCTTGCGTCCATTGACTTCCACATGACCGTGACGAACCACCTGGCGCGCCTGACGGCGGGAGATGGCAAAACCCAGACGATAGGCCACGCTGTCCAGACGACGCTCCAGTTGTTGCAGGAGCAATTCTCCGGTCACGCCCGTGGCGCGGTTGGCCTTCTCGTAATAGGAGCGGAACTGGCCCTCCAGCGTGAAGTACATGCGCTTGGCCTTCTGCTTTTCTCGCAACTGCAAGCCATAACCAACGATCTTCGCCTTGACCTTGCGGTCGCGGCCATGCTGGCCGGGAGCGAAGTTGCGCTTCTCAATAGCGCACTTGTCAGAAAAGCACTTGGGGCCTTTCAGAAATAACTTGACGCCTTCACGACGACAAAGACGACAGACGGGGCCTGTATAACGTGCCAATTCGTATTCTCCTTGGAGTGCAGAGGCCGATCAGTTTACGGGGTGGCTCCCCTTCGTCCTGATCCGCGAATCTGAAACTGGTTGCGCGTCCTTGCCGCCGTAGCCGCAAATGACGCAATCTTCTTATTCTACACGCGCAGACGCGCTTTTACACGCGACGACGCTTGGGCGGACGGCACCCGTTGTGCGGCACCGGGGTCACGTCACGAATCGAACGAACTTCGATTCCAGAGGTGGCCAGTGCGCGAATGGCGGACTCGCGTCCAGAACCAGGCCCGCTGACCCGCACATCGACCGTGCGCATCCCGTGGTCGCGTGCCGCGTTGGCGGCGTTGACCGCTGCCTGCTGCGCGGCAAACGGCGTTCCCTTGCGGGAGCCGCGGAAGCCGAGCGAACCCGAACTCTTCCATGAAACCGTGTTGCCCTGCCCATCCGTAATGGTCACGATGGTGTTGTTGAACGTGGCCTGAATATAGACCAGTCCGTATGGAACCACTTTGCGCTCGCGCTTCTTGAACTTTTTGTTCTTGACGGACTTGCTGGCGGCGCCTGCCTGGGTCTTTGCTGCTTTCGCTACTTTTGCCATTAGGTCTTCGCCGTCGCTTTCCGTTTGTTGGTGACTGTGCCCTTACGTGGCCCCTTGCGGGTGCGCGCGTTGGTGTGCGAGCGCTGACCGCGTGTTGGAAGATTGCGGCGGTGACGCAGACCACGGTAAGACTGAATTTCAATCAGTCGCTTGATGTTCATCGAGACATCTTTGCGCAGGTCGCCTTCCACCTGGCCTTCGCCCTCGATTACCTGACGGATGCGGTTGACTTCATCCTCGCCCAAATCCTGAACTTTTTTCATCGGCTCCACGTTGGCAGCCGTTAGAATCCGGCGCGCGCGTGGGTTCCCAATGCCAAAAATATATGTGAGCGCGATGCGTACCTGCTTGTTGCGCGGCAGATCGACGCCAGCAATACGTGCCATGAGCTACCCTTCTCCTGCTTGCTCCCCGCAGCGTGGCTACCGGAGAGCGGTGAGGCCAGCGACCGGATTTTCTGGTCAGTGGCAGTGAATGGATTCCATCAGGTTCATCGCAAGCCTTTCTGCGGCTAACTAGCCCGATGGTCTCCAGCATTGACAATGCCCGGGATTAACCCTGGCGCTGTTTATGCTTGGTGTTTTCGCAAATCACGCGCACCACCCCGCGGCGATGCACGATCTTGCACTTAACGCAAATCTTTTTAACTGAAGCTCGAACCTTCATAATTGCTCTACCTTTTCCATCTTCCAGCGGCCCGACTCACGCGCAGGCGCGACCAGCTATTTGTAGCGATACACGATACGGCCACGATTCAGGTCGTAGGGACTCAACTCCACGGCAACCTTGTCTCCTGGAAGGATACGGATGAAATTCTTCCGCATACGGCCAGAGACATGCGCCAGCACCGGATGCTTATTTTCCAGCTCCACCCGGAACGTTGCATTCGGCAAGGTCTCTATGACCGTTGCCATTACCTCAATTGCGTCTTCCTTCGACAATCGGCGCCTTACTCCCGGCCCACGGTTGGCAGCCCTGTTTCATCTCTTGCGTTATCCCCTTGCGGGGGCTTCGTTACGCGGTCAGCACTTGCGCGCCATCCGCCATGACCGCCACCGTATGCTCAAAATGCGCGCTGACGCTGCCATCGACGGTCACTGCCGTCCAGCCATCTTCGAGCACCCGCACTTCCGGCTTGCCTGCATTCACCATCGGCTCAATGGCCAGCACCATGCCCTCGCGCAACTTGATACCGATTCCCCGCCGACCATAGTTCGGAATCTGCGGATCTTCGTGCATACTGGTGCCGATACCGTGGCCAACAAACTCGCGAACCACGCTGAAGCCTGCCGCCTCAACCACATCCTGCACTGCCGCGCCCACATCGCCCAAGTGAACTCCGGCGCGAACCACCTGAATCGCGCTGACCAACGAGGATTCTGTAACCGCCAGCAACTTTTCTATCTCCGGCGCCACCTTGCCCACCGGCACTGTAATCGCCGAATCGGAGTAGTAGCCGTCAATCACCACGCCGCAGTCGATGGAAACCACATCGCCTTCCCGCAGCGTGTTCTTCTTCGACGGAATGCCATGCACCACTTCACTGTTGATCGAAGTGCAAAGCATCCGGGGATACCCGTGGTAGCCCTTGAATGCCGAGATGCCGCCAAGTTCGGCAATCTTCGCCTCGGCGACCCGCTCCAAATCCATCGTGGTGCTACCCGCCACCACCGCAACACGTACCGCATCCAGCACGGCGCGAAGAGCGATTCCACTGCGCCGCATCTTTGCGATCTCCTGCGACGTTCGGATGGTAATCGCCATCGTACATTAGCTCCGTAACCGCACGATGGCATCCATCACACGACGGGTTACCACATTCATCGCCTGCCCGCCGTCCACTTCCGCAAACCGTCCCAGCGCGCGATAATGCTCCACGACGGGGGCAGTCAGCGAATCGTAGGTGCGAAGGCGTTCCGCAAAAACAGCTTCCGTATCGTCCGGGCGCTGCACCAATTCCGTTGCATCCACATCGCACACCGAGTCACTCTTCGGTGGCTGAAAGAACATGTTGTAAACGCGGGAACAACTCGGACATGTGCGTCGCCCCGTTGTCCGACGCATTAACGTAGTATAGCTAACCTGCACCATCACGGCAATCACAGGGAGTGACAAAGATGAACCCTGTGGCCGCTGCTGCACCAGTTGGCCATCCAGCCAGGTGGCCTGCGCCAGCGTGCGAGGAAAACCATCCAGCACATAGCCACGCGCGGTATCCTGCTGAGCCAGTCGATCCAAAACCAATTGCTCCACCAGCGCGTCGGGAACCAGCTTGCCGGAGTCCATCGCAGTACATACCCGCTGACCGAGCGGCGTGACTGCCTTTTCTGGATCGCTCCGCAAGCTGCGTAGAATATCGCCGGTGGAAATCTGCGGAATCTCCCAGGCCGCCATCAGGACTTTGGACTGCGTCCCTTTTCCTGCACCCGGCGCGCCCAACAATAAGATGGGGCCGGGCATCGCCAGATGTGGGGCTGCATGTTCAGTCAAAGCTGTTTCCTGTGTGGCGGCAACGGGCATTACCAGGAACGTCTCCCGCGTATCCGCGCGCTCTTGCCGGAGAAGCCGTCGTAGTGACGCATGATTAAATGCGATTCCACCTTGTTCACCGTGTCCATCGCCACGCCCACCACAATCAGCAGCGAAGTACCGCCAAAGTAGAAGTTGAAGCCAAGACCGTTGGTGATCCATGTTGGCATTCGGTCGAAGAACGGGCCGAGCAGCCAGAGATGGTTCAGGTGAATACCGCTGATGAGAATCTGCGGAATCAGCGAGACGATAATCAGGTAAATCGCGCCGATGAGCGTGATGCGCGTCAGAATGTCGTTGACGAAATCTGCCGTGCGCTTGCCGGGACGAATGCCGGGAATAAATCCGCCGTACTTGCGCATATTGTCGGCAATATCATCCGGGCGAAAAATAATGGAGATGTAAAAGTAGGCGAAGAAGATAATCGCCACGATATACAGCAGCTCATACCACGGCTCGCCGGAGCGCAGCGCCTCAAAGATCGGCCCAAAGAAACGGCTGTCGCGGAAGGAATATCCGAAGAGGTTCGCATTGGCAAAGAGCAGCGGCGCGGAAAGAATCGACGCGGCAAAGATGACCGGCATCACGCCGCCGGAGTTGACGCGCAGCGGCAGATGCGTGGATTGGCCGCCCATCAGCCGACGGCCCACAATACGCTTGGCATATTGCACCGGAATGCGGCGCTCACTGCGTTCGACAAAGACGATGAAGGCCACCACTGCGGCCATCAAAACAACCAGGATGAGTACGGCTGGAACGGTAAAGGCTCCCCAAGCCTGCGTGTGTACCTTTTGAACCAGTTCCTCCACGCCATGCGGCAGGCCGACCACGATTCCGGCAAAGATCAGCAGGCTCATGCCTTCGCCGATGCCGCGATCTGTAATCTGTTCCCCCAACCACATGATGAATGTGGTTCCCGTGGTCAGCGTCAGCACAGTCATCAGAACAAAGCCTGGGCCGGGATGCGTAACATACGGAACGCTCCCAGAGCCATGCACCAGCGTCAACGCAATGGCAAAGGATTGAACCACGCCGAGCGCCACGGTCATATAGCGCGTCCACTGCGTGATTTTTTTGCGACCCAAGTCGCCTTCTTTTTGCAGGCGCGCCAGCGGCTCGTAGACCACGGTTAAAAGTTGAAAGATGATCGAAGCCGTAATGTACGGCATGATGCCGAGAGCAAAGACCGTCAGGCGGCGCAGATTACCACCGCTGAACATATCCACCAAGCCCAGCGCGCTGCCGCTCTGCTGCTGAAAAAACTGTTCGAGAAGTTGCGTGTTGATACCGGGCGTGGGAATATGTGAACCCAGCCGATACACGAACAGGACGCCAGCCGTGAACAGAATCCGGTTGCGTAGCTCCGGGATGCGAAAGATATTGGCCAGTTTTTCCAGCATGGGTGTCCTAGATTACTCCGCGATCAGAATGGCTTTCCCGCCTGCCTTTTCGATTTTTTCCTGCGCAGTTTTGGAAAACTTGTGTGCATGAACGGTGACAGCAACCTTCAACTCGCCATCGCCCAAAACCTTTACCAGCCCGTCACGCTTGCGCACCAGACGCAGCGCAACCAGCTTCTCATAGGTCAACTCCGTCTCGCCGACCTCGGCAATGCGCGCCAGATTGAGCACGGTATACTCCGCGCGAAAAATGTTGGTAAATCCACGCTTGGGCATCCGACGATGCAGCGGCATCTGGCCGCCTTCAAATCCACGCATCAGGCTCGACCCGGAACGCGACCCCTGCCCCTTATGTCCGCGGGTGGAGGTCTTTCCCATGCCCGATCCCATACCGCGACCCACGCGCTTGCGTCCTGCGTTGGCCTTCTTGGGCGCTCGTAAACTCGACAGATTCATAATTTCTCTCAATTCCTGCTGGCGCAACGGCCAGCAACTCCCAACTACTCGACAACCCGCACCAGATGCGGAATCTTCTTCACCATGCCACGGATCGACGGCGTATCTTCACGCTCGACAATCTGACGCAGCCGCGTCAGGCCCAGACCCATGACGGTCTTCTTGTGTTTTTCTGGCGTGCAAATGGAGGAACGGTAATACTCAATCCGTATCTTCGCCACCGCCTGTTTTTTCGCCGCGCGTCCTGCCATGACTATAACTCCTCCATCTGCTTGCCACGCATCGCCGCCACTTCACGACGGTCGCGCAACTGCACAAGCGCGTCGAATGTGGCCTTGATAACATTGTGCGGATTCGCCGTTCCCAGACTCTTGGTCAGCACATTCTGCACGCCCACCGAGGTCATCACCGCGCGCACCGCGCCTCCGGCAATGACGCCCGTACCTTCAGGAGCGGGCTTCAGCAGCACCTGGCCTGCGCCATAGTTTCCCAGCACCTGATGCGGAATGGTCGTCTCTGTCAGATGGACACGCATCAGATTCTTCTTAGCCGACTCAATCCCCTTGCGAATGGCCTGGGGAACCTCTTTGGCCTTGCCCGTGCCATAGCCAACCACTCCGGCGCCTGCATCCCCAATCACCACCAAGGCTGCAAATGACATATTCTTACCGCCCTTGACCACCTTGGTCACGCGGTTGATCGACACCACCTGATCCTTCAGGTTGAACTGCGCGGCATCCAGCTTTTTCTTCAGTATTGCCATCCGTCGGTATTCCTTTCAGACACCCTTTGTGTCCGTCTAACGTATCCGTTGCCTTACGTAAATTCCGTGCTTAGAACTCCAGGCCCGCCTCTCGCGCTGCATCCGCGAGAGCCTTGACGCGCCCATGATACAGATATCCGCCACGATCGAAAACCACGGCGCGGATGCCCTTTTCCCTGGCGCGCTCCGCCACCAGCTTGCCCACTTCCCTGGCTGCGGCAACGTTGCCTCCGGTCTTCAGCTTGGCCGAAAGGCTGGAAGCGGAAACCAGTGTGATGCCATTCGCATCATCAATCACCTGCGCAAAAATATGGTTCAGCGAACGATATACGTTCAGCCGGGGACGCTCTTCCGTTCCCGACATCCTGCGGCGAATGCGCGCATGGATGCGCTGGCGAAGCCGACTGCGTTCAGTTTGTGAAATCATACAATTCTTTCCTTCCTAGTAGCGGAGACGCCTTGCGACTCCGTTCGGTTTCTTCTTAGCTTACTTGGTGCCGGTCTTGCCAGCCTTCTTCTTCAGCTTCTCGTCGGAGTAGCGAATCCCCTTGTTCTTGTACGGATCCGGCTTGCGCAGCGAGCGAATATCCGCGCTAACCTGGCCCACCTTCTGGCGATCAATTCCCGTAACGATCAAATGCGTCTGCTTGGCATCAATGGTCACGGCAATCCCGGCGGGCAGCACCACTTCAATAGGGTGCGAGTAGCCCAGCGTGAACACCACTGTGTTCTTGCCCTTCAACTCCGCGCGATAGCCGATGCCAACAATGTCCAGTTCTTTCTTCCAGCCCTCGGTTACGCCTGCAACCGCGTTAAAGACCAGCGCGCGCGCCAGACCGTGTACCGGAGCCTGCGAGTCGTTCTGCCGGACAGCATGAATGTGCCCGTCTTTTTCTTCCAGCGAAATGCCAGTCGGCAGCAGCGCGGAGACCTTTCCCTTTGGCCCTTCGACCATTACAGTATTGCCCTGCACGGTGTACTTGACACCCTTGGGCAGCACAATCGGTTTTTTCCCAATCCGTGACATTGATAACTCTCTTCTATGGCTTGCGAGTCCCGCAGCAGGCGTTTCTGTGTTGCCTGTTGCGTTCCACTGCATCCGGGCCAGTCAAGGCCAACAATTAAAATCATTCTGCTAAAAAAGCCAAAACTTTTTGCCGAAAATCTTTTTACCAGACTTCACAGAGCAGTTCGCCGCCCACGCCTTCGCGACGCGCCTGGCGTCCCGTCATCACGCCCTTGGGCGTGGTCAGGATGCAGATGCCCAAGCCCCCCTGCACGCGCTTGATCTCATCGCGGCCAATATAGACGCGGCAGCCGGGACGAGAGACTCGCGTCAAATCGCGAATCACCGAGCCATTCTGCGGATCGTATTTCAGATAGACGCGCAGAAACTTTTTGCCTTTTTCGTCGGTGCCCTTGTAGTTGCTGATGTAGCCCTCTTCCTTGAGAATGCGGGCAATCTCCGTCTTCAGTCGCGAGGCGGGCACGTCGAGCTTCGCATGGCGAGCGCGAATGGCATTGCGAATACGTGTCAAAAAATCTGCTACCGGATCAGTTAAACTCATTCGTTTCTCCTCCATTCCCCGTTCGCTCCGGCCCACCGTCTACGCGGGAGAACCTGCGGGAATGTCTGTGGGCCTTCACCCGTTTGTGGCGGCGCCTGCCGCCCGTTCCAATATCCTGAAAACCGCCCTGCCTGCACTCTGCGCAAAGGCTGTTTCACGCAAGCTCTACCAGGAGCTTTTGACCACGCCGGGGATTTCACCCTTCAGCGCCAGACTGCGGAAGCACAAGCGGCAAATGCCGAATTTCCGTAGGAAGGCGCGCGGGCGTCCGCACAGGTTACAGCGGTTGTGTTGCCGCGTGGAAAACTTTGGCTTGCGCTTATCCTTTACACGTTTTGCAGTTGTTGACATTCTAAAGATTCCTTCTATCTTTCCCGATTCTCTTTTCCGGTTCTCTTTCCGGGGTCTCAATCGCCTGCGCGATCTGTTTATGCGGTCTGACGGAACGGCATTCCAAAGTGCCGCAACAAGGCCCGCGCATGGTTGTCATCCTTGGCTGTCGTCACGATGGTGACGTTCATGCCCTTCAGTTTTTCCACCCGCGCATAATCGATTTCCGGGAAGATCAACTGATCGCGCATCCCCAGCGTGTAATTGCCCCGACCGTCAAAGCTCTTCAAGGAAACGCCGCGGAAGTCGCGCACGCGCGGCAAGGCAGTCGAAATCAGTCGGTCGAGAAACTCATACATCTTGTCGCCGCGCAGCGTGACCATTGCGCCAATCGGCATCCCGGCGCGCAGCTTGAAGGCCGCAATCGACTTCTTGGACTTGGTGGTCACTGGTTTCTGTCCGGCAATCTGCGCCAGGTCGGAGACCAGCGGATCCATGATCTTGACGTTCTGCGTGGCCTCGCCCAGTCCCATGTTCAGGACAATCTTCTCCAGACGCGGCACAGCCATCGTGTTCTCAATGCCCAGCTCCTTCTGGAGCGCGGGCTTGATCTCTTTCAGATACTTTTCCTTCAATCGTGCTGCCATGTTGCTTCCTTCCTCTTCATCCAGATTCTGTGCGTCCACGGTTTCGGAGTGGGTCGCCTGCGATCTCTTCCCGTGTACCGTTGCGTGGCGGATGGAGCTACTTCTGTTTCGTTACAATCGCCTGGCCGCACTTGCGACAGACGCGAATTTTTCGGTCGCCTTCGACCTGATGACCCACGCGCACTGGGCCGCAGCTATTGCAGACCAGCATCACGTTCGACACCTGGATCGGGTTCTCCTGATCGGCGATGCCGCCCTTGATATTGCGCTGCGGATTCGGCTTGATCGTCTTTTTGACAACCATGACGTGCTCCACCAGAAGACGATTGTCCTTGGTGATGACACGCAGCACCCGCCCGCGCTTGCCCTTGTCTTTGCCCGCGATGACCTCAACCAGATCATTGCGATGTATGTTCATTCCCGCCATCTCTTTACTCGCTTCCTTTTTACTGTATTGCGCCGGAAAATTCCTACAGAACTTCCGGGGCCAGCGAAACAATCTTTAGAAATTTCTTTTCGCGCAGCTCGCGGGCCACGGGGCCAAAAACGCGGGTTCCCACCGGCTCGCCAACATCGTTAATTAGCACGGCAGCATTTTGATCGAAGCGGATGTAGGTGCCATCCCGGCGACGATGCTCCTTGCGCGTGCGTACAATGACCGCCTTGACGACCTTGCCCTTCTTCACCTGACCATCCGGGGAGGCTTCCTTGACGGCGGCAGTGACTACATCGCCCAGTCCAGCTTTTCTCCCGCTCGAACCACCGAGCGGCAGAATCATTTGCAGCTTGCGCGCGCCGGAGTTGTCTGCAACCACCAGCATCGATCTCATCTGTACGGCCATCGTCGTCTCCTCAATCCCCCCGGCCTAAATCTGGCCGTCGTGCTACATCCTGCCGTGCTACATTCCACAATCGTTCCGTCTGCCCGGCGTCCGTTCCGCTACGCCAGCTCGGCCTTCGACTCTTCCATCTGTGTCAGGGAGGAGCGGCGCACAATCTCTTCCAACTGCCAGCGCTTCAAGCGGCTCAATGGGCGCGTCTCGCGGATGCGCACCACATCGCCAGCGCGGGCCGTATTGTGCTCGTCATGCGCGTAGAATTTTTTGCTGGTGCGCATCACCCGCTTGTATTTGGGATGCGCCTTGCGCATCTCCACTTCCACCACAATGGTCTTCTGCATCTTGGTCGAGACCACCTGGCCAACTTTTTCATTGCGATGCGACTGCGGTGCAGCCGCGCTCGCCGGATTGTTCGTTGCTTCGATCATGGCCTAGCGGCTCCCCTTCATTGCATTGCTCTGTACCTTGCCGCCGGCAGCCTTGCTGCTTGCAGCTTTGCCTTTTGCGGAAACCTTTGTCGGCTTCGCCGCCGCAGGCTTTGCCGTTGTCGCGCGCGCCGCCTTGGCAACCTTTGGCTTTGCAGCCTTTTCCACCTTGACAGACTTCTTCTCGGCCTTGGGCTGCTCCTGCGTTGCGCCGATGGCATGTGTGGGTACAATGCCCAGTTGACGCTGGCGAATCACCGTCTTGATGCGCGCGACATCCTTCTTCAACCCACGCAGTTTCTGCAGGCCGTCGTTCTGCCCCATGCGCATCTGAAACCGCAGGCGGAAGAGTTGCTCCGCAGACTGGATGTCCTGTTGCGCCAGTTCGGCATCGCTCAGATTCAAAATCTTTTCAATTTCCATTGCCGTAACCTTCTCTTCTCTATAGTTCCCTAGCCGCAACTACTTCGCTGCGACGGTCGCATGTTGCGCGCCCGGACGCGCCACAAATAGCGTGCGGATCGGGAGCTTGTGCGATGCCAGACGCATGGCTTCCTTCGCCATCTCCTGTGTCACGCCTTCCATCTCAAACAACACCTTGCCGGGCTTCACCACTGCAACCCAGTGATCCAGAGGGCCTTTGCCGGAACCCATACGAACTTCGGCTGGCTTCTTGGTGATCGGCTTGTCGGGAAACAGACGCAGCCAAATCTTGCCGCCACGCTTGATAAAGCGGGTCATGGCAATACGGCTCGCCTCAATCTGCCGATCCGTAATGTGGCCATGCTCCAGCGTCTTCAGGCCAAAATCTCCAAACGCAAGCTCGGAACCGCGCCAGGCCTTGCCCCGGTTGCGTCCCTTCTGCTGCTTGCGAAACTTCACCTTCTTCGGCATTAACATAGCCAAATCCTCTTCTTTCGTCCGTCCGACGTACTCGTCCCAAATCCCGCGATTTGCATCGCTGCCCGATTTAGGTCACGCGCCACAACCGAGAATTCCTAAAACACGCCCGTTGCAACCTGTGGCTCACGCTTCTTCTGCTGATAGATGTCGCCACGATAAATCCACGTCTTGATCCCAATGATGCCGTAGGTGGTGTGCGCCTCGGAGAAGCCGTAATCAATATCCGCGCGCAGCGTGTGCAGCGGCAACCGGCCCTGCAAATACCACTCAGAACGCGCAATCTCATTTCCGTTCAACCGACCGGAGACCCGCACCTTGATGCCGCGGCAGCCAAAACGCAGCGCTGAATCCACGGACTTGCGCATGGCGCGGCGGAATCCAACACGCTTCTCCAACTGCAACGCAATGCCTTCGGAGACCAGTTGCGCATCCAGCTCCGGCTTGTTCACCTCAAGAATGTCGATGAACACTTCCCGATTGGTTCGCTTCTGAATCTCGCCCTTGAGCTTTTCAATCTCCGCGCCCTTGCGCCCGATGATGATGCCGGGGCGCGCAGTGCGAATGATGAGGCGCAGCTTATTCCCAGGACGCTCGATTTCCACCGAGCTGATGCCCGCCGACTTGAGCTTTTCCTTCATCTCGCGCTTCAGATGCACGTCCTCGACCAACAAGCGGTCATAACCACGCTCGATAAACCAGCGTGACTTCCAGGGCTTGTTGATGCCTAACCGAAATCCATACGGATGAACTTTTTGACCCATACTACTTCCTTCCGTCGCCTTACTTGGCGGTCTTCCTGGCCGGAGCCTTCTTTGCAGCCGTCTTCTTGGCTGCGGTTTTTGTAGCAGGCTTCCTGGCCGGAGCCTTCTTTGCCGGAGCCTTCTTCGCCGGGGACTTGACTGCGGGCGTAGCTGCAACGACCGTCGAATCCTCTCCCACCGTCGTTGCCAACACAGCGCGCTTGCGCTCCGCAACCGTCACCAGAATGTTAGCCATGCGACGCTGGTAGCGAAAGGCGCGGCCCATTGGAGCCGGACGAATCCGCTTCATGCGTGGCCCATCATTGGCGACAGCCTGCTTGACGTACAGGTTGTCAATATCGACATCGAGGCCCCGCTCCTGGCTCAGATAATTTGCATTCTCCAACGCCGAACGCAACACCTTCTCCACCAGCGGCGCAACGCGCTTCTTGGTGAATGCCATTGTGTGCAGGGCATCCTCCACGCGCTGACCCTTGATTAAATCCAGCACCAACTTCGCCTTTTGTGGCGAGACTCGCTGGAAACGCGCTTCTGCCCGAAACTCTTGTGTCTCAAATTGCATGTTCCGCTTTGCCTTTCCAGCCATCTACTTCGGCTTGGCGGCTGTTTCCGCCTTGGCCGAGTGCCCCTTGAACGTTCTGGTGGCGGAAAACTCGCCGAGCTTGTGCCCCACCATGTTCTCCGTTACGTACACGGGAATAAACTTTCTTCCATTGTGTACGGCAATCGTATGTCCCACCATGTCCGGGTGGATTGTGGATCGTCGCGACCAGGTGCGCAGCACCTTCTTGTCGTTCGCCTTGTTCATCGCCTCAATCTTCACCATCAGGTGCGTGTCGATGAACGGCCCTTTTTTCGTCGAACGTGCCATTCTTCCTCCGTTACTTCTTGCAACTATTTGCTGCGGCGATTCACGATCATCGCATCGGTACGCTTGTTATTCCGCGTCTTGTATCCACGGGTCGGCTGCCCCCAGGGTGTCACCGGATGCCGTCCGCCAGAGGTCTTGCCTTCGCCGCCACCATGCGGGTGATCGACAGGGTTCATCGCCACGCCGCGATTCGACGGGCGAATCCCCTTCCAACGATTGCGACCCGCCTTGCCGATGGAGATATTTTCGTGGTCGGTATTTCCCACCTGGCCGATAGTCGCCATGCAGTCCACCAGCACCTTGCGCGTTTCGCCGGAGGGCAGCTTGAGCAGGGCGTAATCGCCCTCTTTGGCCACCAACTGCGCTGACGAACCTGCCGAGCGAACCATCTGCGCCCCCTTGCCGGGGCGAAGCTCGACGTTATGCACCGTTGTACCCGCCGGAATGTTGCGCAGCGAAAGCGCATTGCCCACCAGAATGTCGGCATCGGGGCCACTCATGATCGACTGGCCCACCTTGAGGCCAATCGGTTGCAGAATGTAGCGCTTCTCGCCATCAAGATAGTGGATCAACGCAATACGCGCAGAGCGGTTGGGATCGTATTCGATGGTCGCCACGCGGCCAGGAATGCCGTATTTATCGCGCTTGAAATCAATCAGGCGCAGCATCCGCTTGTGGCCGCCACCATGATGGCGAATCGTCAGATCTCCAGAATTGCGACGTCCGCCGGTACGCTTCCGCGTGACGGTCAGCGGCTTGTGCGGGCGATTTGTGGTCAGATCGTCATTGATTACCGTCGAGGTGGTACGCAACGACGGTGTAATCGGACGGTATGTCTTAATCGGCATCAGTTACTCTCTTTGCGGTCGGGCGCGTACTTTGCTCAACCCTCTACGGTTCAAATCTCTTTTGTTCAGCAACAACTCTTCAGCCACTACAGGCTGTTGATGTATTCCGGCATCTTTTCGCCAGCCCTTAGGCGCACATACGCCTTTTTCCAGTCCGAACGGTAGCCAGTAAAGCGCCCCCGACGACGTTCTTTGCCTACAAAGTTTGCGGTGCGTACTGCCTGCACCTTGACCTTGAAGAGCAACTCGACAGCCTGCTTCACTTCGGTTTTGGTCGCGCCACAGGCCACTTCAAAAACAAGCGTCCCTTCGGTTTCCTTCACGCCCATCCCCTTTTCTGTAATCAAGGGGCGACGAATCACGGTATATAACTCTGACGACATTAGGCCACCTCCGCCTTGCCTGCCAGCTTGCGCCGGGAGACGGTCTTCTTCAGCGTGGTCTGCAATTGCTCGATAGCCGTGCGCGAGAAAATTGCGCGCTCGTACCGCAACAGATCATAGGGATGAACTTCATTGCCCAGCACCAGTTCCACACCATCCAAATTACGCGCGCCCAGCAACAAGGAACGGCTCAGTTCCGCTCCGCTCTCCACCAGCAGCGCCGTCTTCTTTACTTCCAGCTTATTGAGCGCAGCGCGATACTGCTTTGTCTTTGCCTCTTTCAACTCCAGGCTGTCAACCACAACCAGCTTGCCATCGGCCAGCTTGGCAGCCAGCGCGGCGCGCAATGCGCCAAGCTGCTTCTTCTGCGGAAAGGCATAGGCATAGGAGCGCGGCTGCGGGCCATGCACCGTTCCGCCATGCCGCCAAAGCGGCGAACGAATGGAGGCGACACGCGCCCGCCCCGTTCCCTTCTGCTTCCAGAGCTTCTTGCCAGAACCGGAAACCAGCTTGCGATTCTTGGTGGCAGCCGTACCCTGGCGCAACGCGGCGCGATAGTGCTTGACCGATTCCCAAAGCAGAGCTTCGTTCACCTGGTCAGAGCCGAAGACCTCATCGGCCAAATCCAAGGAGCCTACCTTCTTGCCCGCTAAATTTACAACGTCAATCTTTGCCATTGCTCTACCCTTTTAGCTGCTAGCTTCTAGCTAGTAGCTTTTAGCCATACGTCGACCCATCTTTTCGGGCCGTTCCATGTCTTGCAATTCTGTCTTGCAATTCTTACTTGCATTCCGCGCCGTGCATCCAGCTAGCAGCTAACAGCTAACGGCTGCTGTCTTACTTTTTCTTGCCAGCGGAAGCCTTCTTGGAAGCCTTCAACGGGTCAACCGTGGTCGAGCCTGCAAATCCACGACGCTCACGCGGTGGCTTCTTCGCCTTGCTGATCAGCACATACCCATTCTTCGGCCCTGGAACAGCGCCTTCCACCATCAGCAAATTCTCTTCCAGATCAATGCCACGAATGCGCAGGTTCCGCACCGTCACGCGATCCACGCCCATGTGTCCCGGCATACGCTGCCCCGGAAAAACACGCGACGGAAACGAGGATGCCCCAATCGAACCCTGCACCTGAAACATGTGTCCGTGCGACTTGGGGCCGCCGCCAAATCCATGCCGACGAACTACGCCTGCAAATCCGCGTCCCTTGCTGGTTCCAACCACATCCACAAACTTGGAATCCGAAAATAGATCGACCAGAACCTTGTCGCCCGCCTTCACGCCTGCCTCTGCGCCCTCAACGGCTTCGCCCTCAACGATTGGCTCTGCTGCATCGATGGAAAACTCGCGCAGAAACCGTGCCGGAGGAACATTGTTCTTCTTGAAGTGACCCGCCATCGCCTTGTTGACCTTGGAGCTTTTCACAAACTCCACCAAGCCAACCTGCGCGGCATCGTAGCCATCTTTCGTAGCGGTCTTCAACTGCGTAATCACGCAGGGGCCGGCTTGCAGCACCGTAATCGGATGCACGTCTCCTTTTTCGTCGAAGACCTGCGTCATGCCGATTTTCCTGCCAATCAATCCCGTAATTGCCATATCTTCCTCTCCTCATCATGCGCGTCATCGTGAACAAGACACTGCGCACTGCCGGCTGTTTTGCGCCCGTTGGGGCGAATTGCTATTTCTCGAAGGCCTTGATCTCGACATCAACTCCGGCTGGAAGATCCAGCTTCATCAATGCATCGACGGTCTGCTGCGTCGGCTCCAGAATGTCAATCAAGCGCTTGTGCGTGCGAATTTCAAAGGCCTCGCGCGACTTTTTATCGACGTGGGGCGAACGCAACACGCAGTACTTGTTCTTCATCGTAGGCAACGGAATCGGCCCTGCCACCTGCGCTCCGGTACGCTTGGCCGTCTCGACGATCTCCCCGGTCGAGGTATCCAGCACGCGATAGTCATACGCCTTCAGGCGAATACGAATTCTCTGTCCAATCATCTGCTACTCTCTCCCGCAGCGCAGCGGGTTACTCCGCGCTGCGGTTGTTTATCTTTGAAAATCAAAAACCCTAAAAGCATTCCGCCGAACTTCTCTTTACTTCAAAATTTCAGCGATGGCGCCAGCGCCGACGGTGCGTCCGCCCTCGCGAATCGCGAACCGCAGGCCCTTCTCCATCGCCACCGGAGTAATCAACTCA
>JAJZIJ010000036.1 GCA_021810625.1 Acidobacteriota bacterium | reverse complement strand
AACCAACTCAAAGCGCACTTGTCCGACTTCATCGCAGCCTACAACTTCGCCAAAAGACTCAAGACTCTCAAAGGACTCACGCCCTACGAATATCTCTGCAAACTCTGGACACTTACCCCAGACAGATCTACTCTCAACCCAATCCATCAAATACCGGGACTAAACAACTATTGAGCCACCACCCCTGGGGCACACGATAGAAAGACGGTGCTGAAAATCTCTTTACCCAGCTTTTTCCAGCAGCAGCACGGACAGGTCGCGCTTCTGCACCATCTCTGCCGTGACCTCGACATCCTTTGCTTTTTTGGAGCCGGGCAGGTGGTACATCATGTCGAGCATCAATTCTTCGATAATCATGCGCAGCCCGCGCGCGCCCACTTTGCGAGCCAATGCCTCGCGAGCGATGCCCTTCACGGCGCCCTCGGTAAAGTGCAGGCGAACATTTTCATACTCAAACAACCGTTGATACTGCTTCAAAATCGCATTGCGCGGCTTGGTGAGAATTTCGACCAGAGCGGACTCGTCCAGCTCGTCCAGTACGCCGACGACAGGCAGGCGTCCGACAAACTCCGGGATCAGGCCGTATTTGATGAGGTCTTGCGGCTCGCACTGGCGCAGCAACTCAATATCCCGCTGCGCGGGAAGATTGGCTTCAGGCTGACCATCGCGGTCGGCGATGGCCTTGAAGCCCAACGCCTTTTTCCCGATGCGGCGTCCGACCACGCGCTCCAGACCGACAAATGCGCCTCCGCAAATGAAGAGAATGTTGGTGGTATCGACCGGGGTGAACTCCTGGTGCGGATGCTTGCGTCCACCCTGCGGCGGAACGTTGGCGGTCGTGCCTTCCAGAATCTTCAGGAGCGCCTGCTGCACGCCTTCGCCGGAGACATCGCGGGTGATGGAGGGATTTTCATCCTTGCGGCCAATCTTGTCGATCTCGTCGATGTAGATGATGCCGGTCTGTGCGCGGGCCACATCGCCGTCGGCGGCCTGGAGCAGCTTCAGGATAATGTTTTCGACATCCTCGCCGACATATCCAGCCTCGGTCAGCGTCGTGGCATCGACAATGGCGAAGGGAACGTCGAGCATCTTGGCCAGCGTATGGGCCAGCAGGGTTTTGCCGCTTCCGGTGGGGCCAACCAATAGAATGTTGGACTTAGCCAGCTCGACATCGTTGCCGCGCACCCGGTTCATCTGGATGCGTTTGTAGTGGTTGTAGACGGCTACGGCAAGCTTTTTCTTGGTGGTGTCCTGGCCGATGACGTACTCATCCAGGAAGGTCTTGACCTCCAGCGGCTTGGGCAGGCGCGCAGGGGCCGCGCTGGTGCGCGTCTCGCCGCCTCCGCGGTCATCTTCAAGAATCGAGTTGCAGACGGCAACGCATTCGTCGCAGATGTAAGCCCTGGGATAGTCGCTGGGCGAGGAGATCAGCTTGGCGACCGCATCCTGAGACTTATGGCAGAACGAACAGCGAAGCGCTTCTTCCGAACCAGTGCGCGTTTTCATGATGGCTCCCTCCTCTTACTGCCGGCAGCCGACTACGTGCGGGGACGATCAATGATTTCATCAATGATGCCATATTCCTTGGCTTGTTGCGAGTTCATAATGAAATCCCTCTCCACATCTCGTTCAATTCGCTCCAACGGCTGATCCGTATGTTTGGACATCAGCTTGTTGGTAATCTCGCGAATCCGCAGGATTTCCCTTGCGTGTATATCAATATCGGTTGCCTGGCCAGAAAGTCCACCCATAGATGGCTGGTGGATCAAAATTCTTGAATTGGGCAGGGCAAAACGCTTGCCTTTTGTGCCCGCCATCAGCAAAAACGCGCCCATGCTGGCCGCCTGACCGATGCAGTAGGTCACGACATCGTTCTTGATGAACTGCATGGTGTCGTAGATGGCCATTCCAGCGGTAATCGAGCCGCCCGGCGAATTGATGTAAAGCTGGAGGTCTTTTTCCGGGTCTTCGCCGGAGAGAAAGAGCATCTGCGCGATGATGAGGTTGGCAACCTGGTCATCAATCGGCGTGCCAAGAAAAATGATATTGTCGCGCAGCAGACGGGAGTAAATATCGTAGGCGCGTTCGCCCCGGCTCGTCTGCTCAATCACCATCGGAACTAATGCCATGCTGCTCCCTACCTTGCCCTGTAAGGGGATGAACCCCGCCGCAACTCTCGTCGATGAGCCACGATGCAACCCAGCCGACACGAAATTCAAACCTTATGCGGTCATGCGCTCATAGAGCAGATTAACCGCTTTGTCCCGACGCATTTGTTCTTGAATTTTAGCCACTCCACCGTCCTCCGTCAAACGCTTGCGCAGAGATTCCAGTGGTTCCCGCATCTGATACGAGAGGAGTTGCAGCTGCGTCTCCACTTCCTCGTCGGTCAGCGCCACATGCTCCAGTTCCGCCACGCGATCCAGAATCAGCAGCCCTTTGACTTCGTTCAGAGCTGCATCGCGCTGCGCGACGCGCAGATGCCCAAAGTCCAGCTTGCGCATCTGTTCGGTTGTCATGCCCTGAGCGGCCAGCGCGCGCAGGCCGCGATCCAGCCGCGCATCCACCTGCTGCTGCACCAGAGATTCTGGAACGGGAAACGGGAAGCGTTCCGCCAGCGCCGCGACCAATTTCTCCTTGGCTACGGCTTCCAGATGACGACGTTTTTCATTCGCCAGACGCTCCCGTAATTTTTCCTGAAACTCTGCGATGGTGGTAAATTCGCCCAACTGGCTGGCAAAGGCATCGTCCAACTCTGGCAGATTTTTCTTCTGGATGGATTTGACCTCCACGTCGTAGGAGACGCTTTTGCCCGCCAGACGCGGCTCGCTGAACTCCTGTGGATAGGTGGCTTCAAACTGCATCTGCTGGCCAACTTTGGCTCCGCGCAGCGCCAGCGTGAAGGCTTCCACGGTGTTCGAGCTGCCGACTTCCACCGTGGCATCTTCGCCCTCAATGGGCATGGGGGTCTCTGCGCCCTGCACGTTGCCCTTGAAGCGAATCACGGCAAAATCCCCATCCGCCAGCGGGCGATCTTCGGCGACCGTCTCCATCGTGGCATGGCTGTCGCGGATGCGCGCCAGCTCCGATTGAAATTCTTCTTCGGTCAGCGCCACGTCGGGTCGCTCGACCTTGACCTCGGCGTAGCCCGTCACATCCAGCGCGGGCATCACTTCAAACTCGGCCTGAAAGCGCAGCGGCTCGCCTTCAACCAGATGCAGGCTCGTCACCTGCGGCTGCGAGACAGGCTGCAAGCCTTGCTCGTCGAGCGCCTTGCGAAGATGCGCGGGCAGCAATGCCTCCAGCACATCCTGACGCAGGCTGTCGGCAAACTTGCGGCGAATTACCGGTTCTGGCACCTTGCCAGCGCGAAAGCCGGGGATATGCGCCAGCTTGCGATACTTTTTGAGCACGGCGGCATACTCGTGGCGAACCTCTTCGGCAGAGACCTCGACCTGCACCTGCCGCGTGCATTCCGGGTTCAGCGCGGGAGCGGCGTGGGCGTGGTCATGGGCATGATCGTGGCCAGCGTGATCGTGAGCATGGTCGTGATTGTGGTCGTGAGTAGCGCCCTCCAGCGTGGAGGGTGTCTCTGCGGGATTCTGCGGGGTGTCAACAATGTCCGTGGTGTCTGCGGAACTCAAAAGATTCGCCTTCCAGATCAGCTTGTTGCGTCGATGACGGCCCTAAACACACCTCTTTGGATGTGCGCGGAACCGACAGATCGCGCAGATATACTTACCCCAATGGTAGGAGCTTCTGCGGAGTCGGTCAAACGAGCGAGACGAATGCGGCGCAGGCTGACATGCTCTTCCCGCTACTGCGGCGGAGCGGGTTGCGAGGCCTGCGAGGGCTGAAAGAGTTCCAGGCGTACCTTCCAGATAACATTTCTTCCTGGCTCTACAGTGACCATGCCGGTGTCTTCGCCCTCCCATTCTTTGCCGAAGGGATCGCCGTAGTTGAATTGCGGCTCAATCGCTACAAAGGGTTTATCCGGTGGCGAGTAGACTTGGAAGGCGCGGATCAAAGGCGTCATCGCCGTAATGCGCAGGCCGTAGTCGGCTTCTATATCCATCAGATCGCAGACCGTTTCGCCATCCGAGGTGCGTTGTAACTGCACAAAAGTATCATCCACCAGAACGTCGGGCAGCGGCGCGCCTTGATCCGCATTGAAGTCGTAGGGTGTGTCATGCACCGACAGCAATTTCCCGGTGGGAAATACATCGTCGTAGTTGTTGACCTCCGCGCGCGCCTCGGAGGGAAGATGCAGCCGCGCATTGGCGCGATTGCCGCTGGGAAGCTGGAAGTATGGATGCCAGCCCACGCCAATCGGCTCCGGCTCCTTGCCGGTGTTGGTTGCCTCCAGCGTCACATCGAGGGCGTCAGCCTCCAGCGCAACATCGACGGTAACGTCATTGTCAGAAAACCAATGGCCGTCGGCTTTCAGATGATAGGTTGCTGTTGCCACGGCGCTATCCAGCATGGCTTTTCTGTCGATGTCGTTGGCCCTGGCGTTGAGAATCTGTCCATGCATGGCGTGAAGCGGAGCGCCGGGTTTTTTGCCGTGCCAGTTCGCCAGCAGTTGAATGGTGCGGCCCCGCCATGTTGCCGAGAGATATTTCTTGTCCGCAGAGAGCGGCCCCAAAATGCGATTGGCAAAGGGGAACAAGATCGCGCCGCCCATCGTGAAGCTCTTGTTGCCGGATTCATCGCCAGGGCCGCCGTTGAGAATTTTGGCCGCCTCATCCAGCGATGGCGAGGTCAGCAATGGCACCTCGCCCTTGCCGGGCAGGTAGGCCGTGATCTGGAAGACATTCATGCCGCGACCCGGCAGCAGCGTCACGCTTAAAAACTCTGGATGCGTGCCGTCGCCGGTACGATTGCGGCGCAAAACAATAACCTTTTGCCCGCCGATCTCCGGCTTGTTCATGGTCGCCGTCGTCTGCGGAGCGTTGGGGGCGAGTTGCTCTGGATTTTTTTTGCATCCACTCATTGACACAATACCGACTCCTATCATCACTAGAATCCATCTCTTGCGTAGAATCGTCTTCATGTTTGCAGCCCTCGTCTGTCGGATTTCCACCAGATCGCGTCCGAATTTCCAGCCTGCCATTTTCCATTCTGCTGCGGCCAGAATTCTTTTTTGATCGCGGGGAACGACTCCCCAGTGGCTCTGCCCACGACATGGCTACCATAGCATTGATTGCCATAAAATTTCACGGAAAATACATGCGCGGGAAACATTCTTCTCGCAAACGCTACAATTTCAGCGTGACAAAGCAAGACTCCCACGCGGCGCAAACCCTGCGGGAATGGAACGAGCGCGTGCTCGCCTGCGAGCGCTGCCCCCGGCTGCGCGCATACTGCCAACGGGTCGGCCAAACCAAGCGCCGCGCCTACATGGACTGGGAGTATTGGGCGCGTCCTGTACCCTCCTTCGGCGATCCAGAGGCGCGTGTGCTGATCGTGGGGCTGGCGCCGGGCGCGCATGGCTCCAACCGCACCGGACGGCCCTTCACCGGCGACGGATCAGGAGATTTTCTCTATCCGGCGCTGCATGAGGCAGGCTTTGCCTCGCAGCCCAACGCCATCTCTCGCGAGGACGGAATGCGCCTGCGCGACCTGTGGATCACTGCGGTGGTTCGCTGCGCTCCGCCAGACAACAAGCCGCTGCCAGAGGAGTTGCGCAACTGCGCGTCGCATCTGGATGAGGAGATCGCGCTGCTAAAAAATTTGCGCGTGGTGGTCTGTCTGGGGAAAATCGCCTTCGACGGATATACAGAACATCTGCGTCGCGCTGGGCAGATTGCCAGCAGGCGCGGTCTGCTCTTTGCGCATGGAGCGGAGTTTGCCGTGCCAGAAGGAAAACATTTGATCGCGAGCTATCATCCCTCGCTGCAAAACACCAACACCGGACGGCTGACGCGAGATATGTTCCTGAAGATTTTTGAGCGCGCGCGGGCGCTGGCCGCCGAGTAAGTTTCAACGGAAATGCGGAAGATGTCTTATGGCCGCGCGATTGGGGTATAAAGTGGTTGCATAGACACGGCAGTCGAAAGGCTTGAAGATTGGCAAAACAACCGATCGCAGAACTTTTTGGGTTTCCTGCAGATAGCGACATGGACGACGCTGCGCGATATCGGCGCAATCGTTTGTGCCCTTACAACAACAAGGTTCCCAATTGCACAAAGGACAGCGTCACCGATCCGCTTGGGGTATGCACCATATTTCATGGAGAGAACCTGGCTATCATTTGTCCCGTGCGTCTTCGACAGGACTGGATTATTGCGGAGCACGCAGCAGCATTCTTTTTTCCAAAAGGGACACGCTGGACAACTCTTGTTGAGGTACGTCTTAAAGATAAAGATGGAAAATCTGCTGGCAACATAGACGTTGTGCTTGTGGCGTATGACGAGAAAGGGACGATTATTGATTTTGGCTCTCTTGAGATACAGACGGTTTACATCAGCGGGACTTTGCGCAAAACTTTCTTCAAGCCGCTCATGGAAAATCGTATGGAATACCTGAGTACAGACTGGGGAAGCAGCAGGAAGAAAAATCCAGGGCCAGATTATCTTTCGTCATCGCGCAAGCGGCTTGCCCCCCAACTGATTTTTAAGGGAGGAATCTTAAAGGCATGGAATCGGAAACAGGCTGTCGCCGTACACAGGGCGTTTTATGAAACGTTACCGGAGCTGCCTGAAGTGCCTGAGGAGTCAGCGGACATTGCCTGGCTTATATATGACTTAAAATTCGATGAAATACAGCAACGCTACAATTTGGTTCTTGCTCGAACCGTTTATACGGGATTCAAACCTGCACTGGATAAGATCACGATATCTGAACCTGGCCGAGTGGATGATTTTATTGCAAACCTGCAATCTAAACTGGATGCGAAACTTGAGGGTGCAAATGTGGCACATCTTGCAGACGTATCCCCCGATCTTCCGGCAGACGAACCGGATGTAATCGATAAGCTGGAAAATCTGTAATGTCGAATATGTTACAAACTGCTTTATTCTCTGAAGTCGAGTCCAGCCGCCTACACAATCCAATTGTGAATGTGGCATCGGTGCCGCAGCGCAGCCCGTTCCGTTACCCTGGCGGCAAGACGTGGCTGATTCCTGTAGTGCGGCAATGGTTGAAGAGCAGACACGCTAAACCCGCAGAGTTGATTGAACCATTTGCCGGGGGAGCCATTGTGAGCTTGACGGCTGCCTTTGAGGAGCTTGCCGATCACGTCACAATGGTCGAGCGCGACGATCAGGTATCTGCGGTGTGGGAGACCATTTTTAATGGTGGTTGCCTGCGACTTGCCAATCAAATTGTAGGATTCGATGTGACTCTAAAAAATGTTCAGGCGAAGTTGGCAAAACACGCTGTATCGCAAGAAGAGTTAGCTTTTCAGACGATCCTGCGCAATAGGATCAATCATGGCGGAATTCTGGCACCGGGAAGCGGCGTTCTGAAACATGGAGAAAATGGCAAAGGGATCAAGTCCCGCTGGTACCCAGAGACGCTCTATAAGCGGCTGGTGAATATCCTACAGGTGCAGGAAAGGATCAGATTTATTCACGGCGATGGCATGGAAGTTCTTCGACTGAATGCTGATCGGGATGACGTAGTTTTTTTTATTGATCCTCCATACACAGCAGCAGGAAAGAAAGCTGGGCGTCGCTTATATGCGCACAGCGAACTCGACCATGAGGCATTGTTTGAAACTGCTTCAACGCTGCGCGGGGATTTTCTGATGACCTATGACAACACGGAAGGGGTCGAATCCCTTGCCAGGAAACACAACTTCGATACCTACGCCATTGCAATGAAGAATACCCATCACGCCAAAATGACGGAGTTACTCGTGGGCCGCGATTTAAGCTGGATAAGCCACTCCCATTGAGTTTTTACGCCAATGGGGCTTTCATTCACTTCGTGGGATGATGTTTAGGGAAGCTGTGATTACGTATTACGCAAGCGCGGTTCGCACCTGCTCCAGTGTTCGCACCCGGCCCATGCGCGGGAAGATATTCTGCACGGAAAAATCATGTGCCTCCGCCTTGAGGCTCGACATGACGTCTTCGACGAAGATTAACTCATAGCCCCGATCAAAGGCGGCCCGCGCGGTGGATTCGACTCCAAAGTTCGTGGCGACTCCCCCCATGAGGATTGTGCGGATTCTTCGCCGGCGAAGCTGCTGGTCAAGCTCTGTACCGTAAAAGGCGCCCCACTGCCGCTTCGTAATCAGCAGGTCATCGGGCTGGTAGCCACTCTCAGGGACGACTTGCGAGGCGATGGGCGGTGGTGGCGGCGCATTCGGATCCCGCGTGGGGGCATCGACTGGAAGATGGAGAATATCCGTCACATCCACCCGAACATAGACCACGGTTCCACCTTTTGCGCGGAGCGAGGCCGCGAGTTGAGCGGCACGAGCGACAACATCTCCTGCGGAGTACGGGGCGAGTGTCAATCCCATAATTCCATATTGCAGGTCGATGAGAACCAGGGCCGTCGATTTTGGATCAAAGGAAAGAGGGGTTATTGGAGTGTGCTCCATGTGCGAGTTCCTGTATGCCTCTTCCCCCATGATGTGGTGGTGCTCGCAGAGATGTCAAAGTTGAAGCGACGCATTGCACAACAAAACAGCGGCAGGGGCGAGCATCGCACAGGATGACTCATTTTTTAGGAGAACCCATTCGTTTCAGGAGAACACATTCGATTCAGGCAGGCAGCACGGCGGTTAAAGCAGCATGAAGCTGCTGTTGCACCTCCAAAGACAGCTTGGCTCCATTTTGCGTCAGATAGAAAACGTCGATGGCGACCTCGCCTTCCGTATCCACCAGCGCCACGCCGATGTTGCACTGCTGCTGCGCGATGACATACGTGATGGAGCGCAGCAGGCCGGGCTTATCCTGCGCGACGACCTCCAAAATCGTGCTGTGCGTGGAGGAGGCATCGTCAAACTCCAACCGAGTAGCGACGCGGGTCTTGGCGTGTTTTGCCTTGGCAGTATGGGCGCGCGCGGCCAGCAGCCGCTCGACCGGAACCTTGCCGCTGACCACGTCGATCACGCTCTGCGTAAAGCGACGATCCTCGCCGGGATTCAACTCCAGCGTGCGATAGCGATCCAGAAAGCGGAAGCTGTCGATGACCACATCGCTGACGTTGGAAAAAGCATCCGCCTTGATGATGTCCATGCCCCAGGCCATCAGCACGCCCGCCAAATCGGCAAACAGGAAGGCGCGGTCGCGAGTGACCACCGTACACTCCCACCCGCCGCTGGCGCGATGCAGGGCAACCTCCGCCGGAACCTCCGCCAGACGCGCAGCCATCTGCCAGTGATCTAAAACCTCCTTGGGCGGGCGCGTGCGCAAATACCGCTGCGGCAGGCCGTCCAGATAATGCTGGATGGAGGCGCGCTCCTTGGGAGCCAGCTTGCCCAGACGCTTCATGGTCTCCGAATCGGCCACCCAGTGAATGCGATCATCATCCACGCTGCGATCCAGATAATTGGCCGTGGCGATGTAGAGTCGCCAGATATTTTCCGCCTTCCACGGCGTCAGCGCGCCGGGATGCACAGACTGAATATCGGCATAGGTCAGCAGGCAAAGCAGGCGAAGATCGTTGGGCGAGCCAACAACGGCGGCAAAGGCGCGCACCGTCTCGGCATCGAAGATATCGCGCCGCATGGCCTGGGACATCTCCAGATGGCCGCGAATCAGCTTCAACACCGTCTCCTGCTCGGCAGGCTCCAGTTGCAGGCGCTCCATGACGGCGGTGGCCACCACGGCGCTTTGCTGACTGTGTTCCGTATCGCTGCGCGCCTTGCCTGTGTCATGGAGCAGCGCGGCCAGATAGAGCAGAGCCGGGTCGTCGAGTTCCTGAAGAATCTCGCCAAAGCGCGTGCTCCACTCGCTGTTGGGCGCAGAGGACTCCTGTTTGGACTCCTGCGACTCCCCTAATGCGTGCAGGTTGGCGATGACCAGAAACGTATGCTCATCGACGGTGTAGCGATGATAGCCATCGCGCACCACCAAGGCATCAACGCCATGAAACTCCGGCAGGATCAGCTCCAGAATGCCGAGGGCGTGCATGGTATGGAGAGCCAGCGCAGCTCCGGGAGCGACCAGAATGGCGCGCAGCAACTCCCACATCTCCCGGCCTTCGGGTAAGTGCCGGGCCAGCGTTGGCAGGCACTCGGCCAGACGCCCTTCGGCCTCGCGACTCAATTGCAGCTTGTGCCGCGCAATCAACTCAAAGACCTGCAACACGCGATAGGGATCGGTGTACTCCTCTGGCGACTGGAGCACGATGCGCCCATGCGCCACGGGGCAGCCCTCCAGCGTGCTGCGACTGCGCCAGCGGCGAATCTGGCCCAGAAGCGTCTTGCGTCCAGCGGGAACCTCGTCCAGCATCTGTCGCGTTGTCCAGTCGATGGCGCGCGCGTGACGAAAGTATTGGCGCATCCACAACGCCGTGGCAACGGCTTCGCGGTGGCCCAAACTTACATCCCGACTTTTGTCCAGATTTACATCATTTACATCCAGGCCCAAGCTGATCTCGGCAGCTTCATCCTGCGCCTGCCAGTAGAGCGTGTTGTCATCGCGCTGGCTGCGGTAGTGCAGAAAACAACGCGCCGTCAGCAAAAAACGGTACGCAATCGCGGATTCCCTGCGACGCTCCGCGAGCAACTCGCCCTCATACGGCGTTTCTCTGGCGCGCGCCTTCGCGGGCAGCAATCGCGCCAGCCATTCGCAGGTGTGATAGTCGCGCAGACCTCCGGGGCCATCCTTCAAATTGGGTTCCAGATGGAAGAGCGTGTCTTGAAACTGCGCGTGCCGCTTCTGGGCCAATGCGGCAATATGTTCCAACAGGGGCTGGCAACGACGCGCCAGAAGCGCGGGAATGCTTTCCTGATCCAGATTGCGAAAGAGAGCCGCATCTCCGGCAATAAAACGCCGATCCATCAGCGAGAGCGTGAACTCCGGATTTTCCGCCGTCAGGCGCTCGCACTCTTCGAGCGTCCGCGTGGTGGCGCTGACGCGCAGACCGATGTCCCACAATGCCTGACAAAATTGCCGAATTGCGGCCTTGTGAAGGCTCTCGACCGATTCATCGTCGCAGAGAAAGAGCAGATCAACGTCAGAAAAGGGGAAGAGTTGGCGGCGTCCATAGCCGCCGATGGCCGCCAGCGCAAGTCCCTGTGGCCGGACTGGATCGGCGGGAAAATTCTCCTGCCAGAGCCGCGTCCCCAGAGCATCCACGTCATCGGCGCGGTGGCGTACCAGCGCGGCGCCGTCCTTTGTCTGATCAAACTCCCGGCGAAGCGCCTCTGCGGAACGTTGGTATTCGTCGCGCAGACCGCTGCTGGAGAACTGGAGGGGCATTGCTGGCAAACTTCCTTTTCTGACGCTCCGATTACAGGGCAGTCTCGCCGCGTTCGTCGTTGCGAATCCGAATGGCCTCGTCAATCTTCGACAGAAAAATCTTGCCGTCGCCGATTTTTCCCGTCCGCGCCGCTTTCACGATGGCCTGAACGGTGCGTTCCACCATTGCGTCGGCAACGACCAGTTCCATTTTGATTTTTGGCAACACATCGACCGAATACTCCCGGCCACGATAAAACTCTGTATGGCCTTTTTGTCGCCCGTGTCCACGAGCCTCCAGAATCGTCAATCCTTCGACACCGATCTCGGTCAGCGCCTCTTTGACGGCATCCAGCTTCGATGGTTGCAATATCGCTTCAATCTTGTGCATACTCACTTCTCCGCTTTCGTGACGGTTATGCTGCTTTTCCTGTACGAGGAATGCGCTGGAAGTGCCCCTCGGTCTCCGGTGCGCGCCCTGCTCTCAAGACGCGGCAATCTCCCAATCGTAACCCTCTTCGCCATGCTGCGAAATATCCAGTCCTTCGCGTTCGTCGTCGGGTGAGACGCGCAATCCAACCACCAGATCGACGAACTTCAACAGGAAGAGCGTTCCCACAATTGAGACGGCCCAGGCGATTGCCACGCCAACGCATTGATTGAGCAACTGGTGCGGATTGCCCTCCAATACGCCCGAAGGCAAAGTCCGACCCTGGGCATCTTTGAAGATGGGATTGATGGCGCTGGAGGCGAAGATGCCGGTCAACAGCGCTCCAATGGTGCCGCCCGCGCCATGCACGCCAAAGGCATCCAGCGAGTCATCATAGCCGAACCAGGTCTTCACCTTGACCACCATGAAGAAGCAGAACAGGCCTGCGATGGCTCCAATGACCAGCGCCGACATGGGACTGACAAATCCGGCAGCGGGTGTAATGGCAACCAGGCCTGCCACGGCTCCGGAGATCGCGCCAAGCGCGCTGGGCTTGCCATTGCGGAGCCACTCCGCCAGACTCCAGCCGCAGGCTGCGGCTGCGGCGCCGAACTGCGTGGCGACAAAAGCGCTGGTGGCCAGCGTTCCCGCAGACAGCGCGCTGCCTGCGTTAAAACCAAACCAGCCCACCCACAACATGCACGCGCCAATAAAGCTGAGTACGACGCTATGCGGCGGCATGTGCTCCTTGGGATAGCCGACGCGCTTGCCCAGATACAACGCGCAGACCAGCGCCGAGACGCCAGAGGTGACATGCACGACCGTGCCGCCGGCGAAATCGAGGGTTGGGAAACGTCCGCCGAGCGCGGCATTCAAAAACCCGCCCTTGCCCCAGACCATGTGTGCCATCGGCGTATAAACGACGATGGACCAGAGCGTCGTAAACAGAGCCATCGCGCTAAACTTCATGCGCTCGGCAAAGGCCCCGGAGATCAACGCGGGCGTGATGATGGCGAACATGAGTTGGTAAATCATGTAGGTCTGCAAGGGAAGCGTTGGGGCGTAATCCGGGTCGGGCGCAAGTCCCACGCCGTGCAGAAATGCCTGATGAATGCCGCCGATAAAACTGTTCCCGGCGCTGAAGCACAGGCTGTAGGTGAGCAATCCCCACACGATCGTAACGATGCCCATCAGCGCGAAGCTGTGCATCATGGTGCTCAGCACATTTTTTCGGCGCACCAGTCCGCCATAGAAGAGCGCCAGTCCGGGGCCGGTCATCATCAAGACCAGTGCCGCGCTGACCAGCATCCATCCGTTATCCGCCGACATCTGCGCGCTGGCAACCTGCTGGTCAAGCCTGGCAAGATGATCCTGCAACGCCTGGATCGCGGCGGGCGTTACAGGCAGGGCAATATCCGGGGCCACGAGTACAGCCAGTTGCGAGGCCGGATGCGGATGCGCCAAAACTCTGACGGATGCGCCAGCGGGCGTCAATATCCCAGAAATCCCCAGACAAATTCCCAGACAGACAAAGATGCGAGCGAGTACACGATTCATAAGACAGTTTGGAACCAGTTCCTTCCTTTGGGTATCCTGATGTTTACTGTAATTCAAATCCTATCGGCATTTCTGCTAAGATCAGGAATCAACCTGAGCGGGAGTAGCTCAATGGTAGAGTAGCGGCTTCCCAAGCCGTTGGTTGCGGGTTCGATCCCCGTCTCCCGCTCCATTGAAGATTTGTATCTTGCGGCTGACTCGTTTGCAAGGCATATCGTGATTTTTTGAGGTGTGAGTGAAACAGATTTCTTTCCGGTTTCCGCTGGTTGTTCGGGGTCTTTTCCTGTTTCTGGCAGCGATGGCCACTCCTGTTGTGTTGTTGGCGCAGTCGGATCAGCAAATGCCCGCGCCCACCCGGATATTGGCTGGGAAAACCCCTGTTCCCGCAACGGGGAATGAAGCCATGCCGCAATATCTGCCGATCAATGCGGATCAGATTCCCGCCTCTGCGGGTTCCACATACATCCCCGTCGATAGCTGGATCTATCCCGCGCTGATGCGGCTCTATTCGATGAATTATCTGGACACGGCGGTTCTCGGTATGCGTCCCTGGACGCGGCTGAGCGTGCTGCGTATGTTGTATGCCACGCAGGAGCGTGTCCACATGGACAACAATCCTGAAGCGCTGCGGATTTACAACGCAGTCCTCAAAGAAATTTCTCCCGACTTGCAGACCGCAGGCGGATGGACGCCTCATGCCGTGCTGGAATCCACCTACGAGCGCATGATGGGCATCGGCGGCACGCCGCTCAACGACAGCTACCATCTGGGCCTGACCATCATCAACGATTATGGCCGCCCTTACGAACAGGGATTTAACGACTACACAGGATTCAGCACCCGCGCCGGGGCCGGACGATTCGCCTTGTATGTGCGTGGGGAGTATCAGCACGCGCCCGATGCGGCGGGATACTCTGCCGCGCTGGCGCAAACCCTGGCCAACATTGACTGCGTGCCCGATGTGCCGCAAAGCACCATCCCCGCCGGCCCCATCGCCGCGCAGAATTATTTTCGGTTGATTGAGGCCAACCTCTCCTATCAGTTGCTCAATCATGAATTTTCCATCGGCAAAAGCGATGTCTGGGACGGCCCCGCGCTGGGCGGCGCCTTCGATTGGAGCAATAACGCGCAGAACATCTACTCCTTTCGCATCAATCGCGTCGAGCCGCTGCATATTCCCCTGCTGTCGTACTTCATCGGCCCTGTGCGGTATGAATTTCTGGTGGGCGGATTGAGAGGCCACACCTATCCCATCTCCCCGTGGGTTCACATGGAGAAATTTGAGTTCAAGCCGTCGGGGAATTTCGAGTTTGGCTTCTCCCGCACCGTCATCTGGGGTGGCGAGGGACATGAGCCGGTCACGATAGGCACATTCTGGAATAGTTTCTGGAGCTTCCAGAATGTCAGCGTGCAAACAAAGTACTCCACCAGCGATCCCGGAGCGCGATTCAGCACCTTCGACTACACGTATCGACTGCCCTTCCTGCGTCGCTGGCTGACCCAGTACACCGATTCGGAGGTGCATGACGACGTAACTCCGGTCAGCGCGCCGCGCCGCGCTGCCATCCGCACAGGACTGTATCTTTCGCACTTCCCCGGCGCTCCCAAATTCGATCTGCGCGCCGAGGCGGTTTATACCGATCCCTCTGTCTCCCCCAGCCAGGGTGGAAAATTTATGTACTACGAAACCATCCAGCGGCAGGGCTACACCAACGACGGCAATATCTTCGGCGACTGGATTGGCCGCGAATCCAAAGGCGGACAGGCATGGCTTAACTATCATCTTTCTGCCACGGAATTTTTCCAGTTGGCCTATCGCAACGCCAAGGCCGCCAAGGATTTCATTCCCGGCGGAACCACGCAGAACGACTTCATCGTGAAGGCGGTCAAACAAATCCGCCCTCAGGTGGAACTGGATGGATGGTTGCAGTATGAGCGCTGGAAGGCTCCGATCTACAAGCCCGGCGGTCAAAACGACGTGACCACGACGGTGCAGATTACCTGGTATCCAAAGATTCAACGCAGCTTGCGGAAGTGGTAACTCCCCGCCGGACGACGGGGTAGGGCAGGGTCGGAAGCGAGTGGAAGTAAGGGATGGTCTGCTGCAATCCCTGCGGCAAGGCAATCTTTGGCTCCCAGCCAAGAAGCTGCCGCGCTTTGGCAGTGTCGGGCCTGCGCTGCGGGGGATCGTCCTCCGGCAACGGCTCGAAGGCAATCTTGCTAGACGCCTGGCAGCTTGCAATCACCTGCTGCGCGCACGCAAGAATCGTATATTCATCCGGGTTGCCCAGATTCACGGGCAATGCCTCCTGCGAGCGGGCAAGACGAAGAATCCCTTCCACCAGATCGGAAACATAACAGAAGCTGCGTGTCTGCAAGCCATCTCCGTAGACGGTCAGGTCTCGGCCCGCAAGCGCCTGCATGATGAAGTTGGAGATGACGCGCCCGTCCTCCGGTTGCATGCGCGGGCCATAGGTGTTGAAGATGCGAGCCAGCCGCGTATTCGCGTGGTAGTAGCGGTGGTACGCCATGACCAGCGCCTCGCTGAAGCGCTTGGATTCATCGTAGACGGAGCGTGGCCCGACCGGATTCACATTCCCCCAATAGCTCTCCGGCTGCGGATGTACCTGCGGGGTGCCATAGCACTCGGAAGTGGAGGCTTGCAGAAAGGTTGCGCCATAGTGGCGCGCCAGCTCCAGCATTCGGCGCGTGCCCTCGGAACCGACGCGCAGGGTCTCCGGCCCCCGGCGCATGTATTGCACCGGACTGGCAGGGCAGGCAAAGTTGAAAATAAAATCAACCGCGCCAGGGTCGTAGGGCTGACAGATGTCCTGCTCGACGAAGTCAAAGCGCGATTCATTCCGCAAATGCGACAGATTGCGAAGATCGCCAGTGGATGCATTATCGACACCGAGGACGTGATATCCCTCCGCCACCAGACGATCCGCCAAATGTGAACCTAAAAATCCAGCAGCCCCGGTAAGGAGAACTCTCAACGCTGGTTTTCCTGCGTGATTTCCGGCCAAAGGCGGTGGATGCTGCGCCTTTGCCCCCGGCAGTGGGATCGGCGCATGTGCAGGGACAGTGGCATGTCTGCCGATGCCGATGTACTCCAACCCATGCGCCGTCAATTCCGAAGGTTGGCAAACATTGCGGCCATCCAGAACCAGTGGGCGGGCCAGCGTGTCGCGTATCCGCGCCCAATCCAGCGCGCCGAACTGCGGCCAATCCGTCAGAATTACCAGAGCGTCCGCGTCTTCGGCAGCGGCATACTCGCTGGCGGCGTACTGGAGGCGTTCGCTGGCGGGAAGCGCCTGCTGCGCCTGCGGCACGGCCACCGGATCGAAGGCGGACACGATACACCCAGCGTCAAGAAACATTCGCGCCAGCGCCAGCGCGGGCGATTCGCGCACATCGTCGGTACCGCCCTTGAAGGCCAGCCCCAAGATCGCCAGTCGTTTCCCCTCCAAATCTCCCAGGGCCGCGCGAACTTTCTCGAAAAAGTGTTTTCGTTGCTGGATGTTTGCTTTTTCCACTTCCGCCAGCATTCCGAAATCGACCCCAACGGAGGCCGCGACCGAGTGAAAGGCTGCAACGTCCTTGGAGAAGCACGAGCCACCGTATCCGATGCCGGGCTGGAGAAATTGTGACCCAATCCTTCGATCCATGCCCAGGCCGAGCACCACGTCCATCACCTCAGACTCTGCGGCTTCGCAGATATTGGCCACCTTGTTGATGAAGGCAATCTTCATGGCGAGGAAGGCATTGGAGGCATGTTTGATTAGTTCCGCGCTCTTGGCCGAAGTCCGCAGGATGGGCGGAGGATTCAGGGAGGTGTATCGGCCAGGAATCGCGTCCGCCTGGGCATAATAGGCTCCGGTCGTTAATGGCGCGTATATCCGATGGAGTACCTCTGCCGCGCGCGCGCTTTCCGTGCCGATGATGATGCGATCAGGATGCAGAAAATCCCTGACCGCCGTGCCCTCGCGCAGAAATTCCGGGTTGGAGGCCACATCGAATTGCGCCGCCACGCCCTGGGTTTCCATGAGATGGCGAATCCATTCGTTGGTGTAGATGGGAACGGTACTTTTTTCAACGATCACGGTGTAACGGCGGATGGATATCGCGATTTCGCTGGCAACGGATTCCACATAAGAGAGATCGGCCTGCCCATTTCCACTTTGCGGGGTGCCGACCGCGATAAAAATCGCTTCCGCATCCTGTACCGCCCCGGCAAGATCGGAGGTAAACGTCAGTGAGCGGTGGAGGTGATGCCGCAACATTTCCGGCAGAAACTGCTCGTGGATCGTTGGGATTCCCTGGAGATGCGACTCCATCTTCTGCTGGTCTTTGTCCACGCAGACGACGCTGTGCCCCATCGCTGCAAAGCACGCGGCGGCGACCAGGCCCACATGTCCCGAACCCACCACGACTATCCTGGTTGCACGATCACTCATACATTCATTGTGCGTATTGCCGGGGAGGTTTCCCCTTCGGGTGGCTCCCTTGTAAATTGCGCGCCGGGCAACTCCTCCCGCATCATATCAATTTTCCGTTGGTTGACATCTGGACGGAGCGACTGTTACCCGCGTGAATACGGAGCCTGTTTTCTGCATTGACGGAAGAAGGATGCTACCCCTATGCTCAGGGTACACAGTGTTCCAGAATGCCTGGGTCGAGGAAGCCTGCGAATTCACCTCTCGTAATATCGGAATGATTTGAAGGAGCAGTCCCTGCCAGCATGAATTCGCCCGAACAGAATGTTCCAGAGAGACCCACCTTTACCCCGCGCACGTTTCAAACGGGCGGCGGATGGGCGGCCAATGAAGAAGGCAACGCCCTGTCAGAGAATCTGCTGACCCTGCGCAAGCGCAAATGGATTGTTATTGCAGCCGTCTTCATTGGCGGAGTCTTCGGAGTCGTCAAGGCCGTGACCACGCCCAAGGTCTATACCGCAGGCGGCACCATCCAGGTGCGGCAAGGCGCGGCCAATGAATATCGCGTCTCCGGGCAACCCGGCATGGGGCAGGAAGACTTGAGCGTGCGCATGGAAACCGAGATTTCCATTCTGCAAAGCAGCACGTTGTTGCTGAAAGTTGCCGAGGGATTGAAGATCGAAGACAACCCCATCTTTCTCGGCTCCAAACCGATTACGAGCCATCCTGATCCAAATGATCGCGCCGTGCAGGATAGAATGATCGGCTTTTTGGCAGGCGGACTTTCAGTGCATCGCATTCCAAAGACAGAAATCATCGACATCGAATTCACCAGTCTGTCGCCCAAACTTTCTGCCGAGGTCGTCAACCTGCTGATTCAGGATTATGTCGAGCGCAGCTTCCAAACCCGCTATGACTCCACGCAGCGGGTCTCGCACTGGTTGCAGGGCCAGTTGGATGATTTGCGGCAGAACGTCGAAGCTTCCCAGGAAAAGCTGATGGGGCTTCAGAAAAAACTGGGAGTGACGGGTTTCAGCGACCAGACCCATAATCTGGAAGCGACCGCTCTGGACACTCTGACCAAAGCCGCCTCGGATGCCCAAATCCGCAGCATTCTTACCGAGGCCCGCTATCGGATGTTGCTTTCCACCGATCCCAACCTAATTGATGGCAGCCCGAACGTGATGGGGACTTCCAATGCCAGCCTACTGGCGACGCTGCGCAATCAGGAGACGGGCCTGGAAACTCAGTACGCCCAACTTCGTTCGCAGTTTGGCCAGAATTATCCCGCAGTGCGGCAGTTGCAGGCGGAGATGCGGCAGACCCAAAAGGCTATTGCTCTGGAGGAAAAGCGCGTTATCGCGCAGGCAAAGACGGAGTACGAAACAGCGCTCAAGAACCAGAAGATGACCCAAACCCTGCTGGATAACGAGATTTCCAGCGCTTACAAGCTGCGCGACGATATGGTGCAGTACATGCTCCTGCAGCACGAGGTTGAATCGAGCCGCACACTCTACGAGGGGCTGCTGAATCGACTGCGCGAGGCTGGCATTGAAGCTGGGCTGGCCAGCAGCGAAATTGATGTGATCGACATCGCCCGCATTCCAATCCTGCCCAGCGGGATGCGACGTCTCTCCCGCGTGATGGTCGGCCTGCTGTTTGGACTCTTCGGCGGTGTCGCGCTGGCCTTCTTTACCGACAGCCTGGATACCAGCCTGCGTACCGTTCATGATATTGAGACCATCTCCGAGCTGCCCTCTCTTGCCGTTATTCCACGGGCGCGCAAGCTGCTGCCGCGAACCATCGCGGAGGATACCCGCTCCGCAGCGATGAAAAACGTGGACGTTCTTGGCCAGCCCAACTCACAATTCGCCGAGGCATTCCGTTCGCTGCGCACGGCGCTGATGCTTTCCGGCGTGGGGCAGCCTCCCCAGGTTATTCTCGTCACCAGCTCCACTCCGGCAGAGGGCAAGAGTACGGTCGCCACCAATCTGGCCAGCGTGCTCGCCTTTCGAGACGCAAAGGTTTTACTGATTGATGCTGATCTGCGCCGCCCTACGGTGCATAGTCGGTTTGGTATCAGTGGAAAGGTTGGTTTGTCCACGGTGCTCAGCGGGAGCACTCCGTTTGAAGATGCGCTGCAATCGGTTCCGGAGATTCCCAATCTTTCCATGCTCTCCAGCGGCCCGGTGCCGCCATTTCCAACCGAGTTGATTGCCTCGAAGGAGATGAGTGATTTATTACTGTACTGCCGTGGACGCTTCACGCATGTTGTGGTTGATTCGCCGCCCATTCTGACCATTACCGACGGTATTGTGCTGGCGCCGCAATGCGATGCCGTGCTGCTGGTGGTGCGCTATGGACGAGCCAGCAAACACTCCGTGCGCCGCGCCCGCGATCTGATGCAGCGCGCGGTCGTCCGCATGGGCGGAACCGTCATCAATGCGGTGGATACATCGTCGCAACGCTATTATGGCTACTATGGGTATCAGCGCTACTCCTACTTCAACGAGCGCGGGCCAGGCGAACCCGCCAAGCGGAGGAAGTGGCCCTTCTTCTGGCGCAAGGAGAATGTGGAATGATCCTGAAAAAAAACTCTCCCGGCTTGCGTCTGTGCCTCCTGGTGTTGGGGATCGGAATGCTCTCCTTGCCGTTGTACGGACTGGCGCAATTTACGGGGCCTGCCCCAACCAAGGCGGATAGTCCAACACCATTGCCGCCCTCGCAGACGCAACCCTTGAAGTCACTGTCGTCCTCGGCCATGGTTCTGCGCCTGCACATCGGCGATTTGATTGAAGTCACGATCTTCGGGGTCAAAGATTACGACAGCAAGGTTCGCATTGATGCCAATGGAGAGACCTACCTGCCGCTGATCGGGGCCGTCCATCTGGATGGACTCGATTTGCAGCAAGGGCAACGTCGGATTGCCGACATGCTCGATGCTGCCGGGATGGTTCGCGACCCCGATGTCAGCATCGCGATTTTGGATTCCACCCACGATGTCATCACGGTTACAGGCGAGGTCAATTTTCCCAAGCCCATTCCCGCCTATGGGGAGATGCGCCTGCTGGACGTTATTGCCACCGCCGGCGGTCTGACCAAGAGCGCCAGCCACACCATTTCCATCCTGCGCCCCAGCGTTGCGGATCCTTTGCTGGTGCAGCTTGGCCCCAACCTTACAAATGCCAAAGCCCAAAACATCCTTGTCTATCCCGGAGATCAGATTCTCGTTCCGCGCACCGACGTGGTGTATGTTGTGGGCGCGGTCAAGTTGCAGAGCGCGTATCCCTTGGCGACAGGCACTCCGCTGACGTTGATGCAGGCGGTCACACTGGCTGGCGGTGTCAATTACGAAGCATCGCAGAGCAAAACCCGCATCATTCGAACCATCGGGACTAAGCGCGAGGAGATTCCCGTCAATCTGCATAAGGTGATGTACGGAAAAATTCCAGATCCCGTATTGCAGAACGATGACATTGTCTTTGTTCCGACCAACACCTTCAAGGCCGGGGTCAAGGGCGGAGCCGCTGGCATCGCGCTGGGATTGGTCTACGCTATCCCGATAATAGCGCCCGCTGCCGTGCCATAAGCGATCTTCATGCTGAAAGTTGCGTATCTGCTGAGTCATCCGATCCAGTACCAGTCGCCGCTGTTGCGGCGGCTAGCGCAGGAGCCGACGCTGAATCTGACGGTCTTCTATACCTCGGACTTTTCCGTGCGCAGCTATCAGGATGAGGGTTTTGGCGTTCCCGTCGCCTGGGATATACCGCTGCTGGATGGATACCGCCATGCGTTTCTGCCGCGCCTGCTGGATGCGCCTCCCGTCACCTTTCTGCGTCCACTGAATTACGGCATCTACCAACGTCTGCGGCGCGGAAAATTTGATGTTCTCTGGGTTCACGGCTATGCCACGCTCAACTCGATGGTGGCCATGCTGGCCGCGAAAGCGCTGGGCATTCCGGTATTGTTGCGCACCGATTCGACTTTGATCGACCATCCCCGCAGCGCGACGAAATTGTTTGTCAAAGATATTTTCTTTCACCTGCTGCGCCCACTGGTCTTTGGCGTGCTCAACGTAGGCCAGAGGAATAGCGAATACTGGCGGCATCATTTGGGAGAAGCGGCTCGCATCTATCCCATGCCCTATGCCGTGGATAATGACTTTTTCGCGCAGCAGACGGCCCTTGCCGCGCCGCAGCGAGAGTCTCTGCGCGCTGCGCTGTGCCTTGCCCCCGGCAGGCCTGTGATTTTGTTTGCATCGAAGCTGCTGGCGCGCAAACGGTGTATTGATCTGGTGGAAGCCTACTTGCTGTTCTCGCAAAACCTGCCGCCGGAAACGCGGCCCTATCTGCTGATTGTTGGCGATGGAGAGGAACGTGCCCGGATTGAAACACGCATCGCGCAAGCCGCCTCAGCCGCCGACATTCGTATGCTCGGCTTTCGCAATCAGACGGAGCTGCCGCCGCTGTACGACCTATGCGATCTCTTCGTGCTGCCCTCTGTTCACGAGCCGTGGGGATTGGTGGTGAATGAGGTGATGAACGCTGGACGCGCCATTATCGTCACGGATGAAGTTGGCTGTCAGCCTGATCTGGTCGTTGATGGAGACAATGGCTGCGTGGTTCCTGCCAGAGATGTTTCCGCGCTGGCCGCCGCGCTGGGCCGCGTTCTACGCGATCCTGCTCTCTGCCGCCGCATGGGACAACGCAGCCGGGAGCGCATTCAGGAATATAGTTTCGCTGCGGATGTTCGCGGCCTGATGCAGGCATTTCAGGATGCCTCGGCATGGACGACATCCCAGCGCGCCCCGCAAAGGACAGGAAGTCGATGACCCATAAACCCATTCGACAGCTTCATGTCATTCGCTCCCTCTCCCCGGAGTATGGTGGCCCCGCGCAACTGGTGCGCCAGATCATTGGCACCTACCCCAGCCTGGGCATGATTGGCGAAGTGGCCTGTCTGGATGCTCCCGGCTCCCCATTTCTTGCGGGGCTGGATTTTCCCGTTCACGCGCTTGGCCCCGCGCTCGGCGTTTATGGTTACTCCTCGAAGTGGATTCCCTGGCTGCGCGCGCATCTGCATGATTTTGACGCGGTCATCATCCACGGTATCTGGCAGTACCAGAGCTATGGCACCTGGCTGGCCATGCGCGGCAAAACACCCTATGTGCAACTGACACATGGAATGCTCGACCCTTGGTTCAAACGCCGCTATCCGCTCAAGCACGTCAAGAAGTGGATTTACTGGGCGCTGGCCGAGTACTGGGTGCTGCGCAACGCGCGGCGCGTGCTCTTCACCTCCAACATTGAGCAGAACCTGGCCCCGGAGAGCTTCTGGCTGCATCGCTGGAATGGAGCCGTCGTTCCGTATGGCGCAAAAAGCCCCGTCGAAGAGCCTGCTGTCCTGCGCGAGGCGTTCTATCGGCAGTGCCCCGCGCTGCGCGGGCAGCGATTTGTGCTCTACCTGGGACGAATCCATCCTAAAAAAGGCTGCGACCTGCTGATGGAAGCCTTTCTGCAAGTGGCCGGACGCGCGCCCTGGCTACATCTGTTGATGGCCGGCCCCGATCCCACAGGAATGCGCGCAAAGCTGGAGGCGCGCATTCCTGTGGGCTTGTCGCATCGCGTTCACTGGCCGGGCCTGCTGACCGGCGATGCCAAGTGGGGATCGTTTATGGCGAGCGAAGCATTTATTCTGCCCTCGCATCAGGAAAACTTCGGCATCGCCGTGGCGGAGGCGCTGGGATGCAGCCGTCCGGTGCTGATCTCTGATCAGGTCAACATCTGGCCGGAGATTCACAGCGATGGCGCTGGATTGGTAGCTCCCGACACGCTGGAAGGCACGCGCCAATTGCTGGAAGGATGGATCGCCCTGAGCGGCGAGGAGCGCGAGCAGATGAATCGGCGCGCCAAGGCATGTTTCGACCATCGCTACAACATTGTGAACAATGTGGCGGAACTTGTGCGATTCTTTGTGCAGTAGTTGTGGACAGGATTCATGCAGATGAAAAACAATCCATGCAGATGAAAAACACGCGCGCGTCTCTAACCAAGGCCCAACCGGACGATCCCTATCTTGCGCCGCAATACTCTGTGGGCAATCGCATCCGCCGCCAGTTATGGAATGTTTGCTGGGCGACCCTCTACCGAACTTCGCCGCGAATCGCTTTCGGCTGGCGCGCATGGCTGCTGCGCTGCTTTGGCGCGAAGCTTGGAGCGAACTGCCACTTCTATCCGCAATCGCGCATCTGGGCACCCTGGAATCTGGAGTGCGACGATACAGTGATCGTCGGCGATCGGGCAGAGTTGTACAACCCTTCGCGCCTGCATCTGGCCTCGCACGCCATTATTTCGCAGGATGCCTGCCTTTGCGGTGCCACGCACGATTACAACAACCCGGCCTTCCCTGTGGTCTCGTACCCGATGCGCGTGGGCCGATATGCCTGGGTCGCCGCGCGCGCCTGCGTTTCTCCGGGCGTGAATCTTGCCGAAGGCGCGGTGCTCGGTTTGGCCTCCGTGGCCACGCATGATCTGGAAGCATGGAGTGTGTACGCTGGCGCTCCCGCAAAGAAAGTTAAAGCGCGGGTCAGAATAGCGTAGAAGCAGGAAAGATTCTCTGGACTCTTCGCGGCGTTCAGAATAAATCTTCTTTGCGGGAATGCGTATATCCCAGGTCTCAAAAGCGAGGCCTGGGATATACGCATTCCTGTAACTGCCGACGACAATCGACGCGCCAGGTCCAGATTACTTTTTCTGTTCCACCAAATCCGTTACCGGGTGTATGGGAAGAATCAGCGCGGGAAGCGGCTTCTGATTGAAGTCGAAGTCCCTGGTCAGGTCGCCGAGCAGAGGAACATCCTCGCGTACCGTAGGTCGTGGATCGGGCCGTCCATCGGTCTTGGGATTCAGCCGCAAACCACCGAGAAAATCATCCTCGATGAACTTCAAATACGCATCGAAGCTGAGAGTTTGATGGTCAATAAAATGTGGCCGGGCATACGGCGAAATCACCATCGCCGGAACCCGGATGCCGTATCCGTTCCCATCCACGGTGGGAGGAACTTCGTGGTCGTAGAACCCACCCCAGTCATCCCATGTAAGAAAGATGGCGCTGTCCTTCCAGTTTGGCCCCTGCATCACGGCATTGATCAGGCTTGTTACATAGCTCTGGCCTGCACTTACAAGGGAGGGCGGATGCTCACTAACTTCCCCCGAAGGCGCGATCCATGAGACCGATGGCAAGGTGCCGTCGTGGGCCTGCTTATAGAAGTTATCCAGCGATTGAATGCGAGAAAGCTCGCTATCATCTTTTACCGTGTCGAAATAGGGCAGAGGATTCCATATTCCCGGAGTCTGCGGGCCTTGCTTGAGCGGAGTGCAGGGCTTAATGTCATCATCCTTGCAACCAGGCTCTGTGCCTGTCATCACGTAGTAGCCCCAGCTTACATGATGCGCGTGGAGCAAGTAGGTAATATCCGTCCACGCATAGATCGGGTCTTTTCCGTTAAAGTCTGGTGGCCCACCGAATTTCTCTTCATGCCAGTTGACACCCGGCGTTATTCCCGGAAGGTTCAGCGCGTTGACGCAACTCATCGGATCGTTATGCGTCGTGCAGTACGCCGACCAGGCGGACACCTCGTAGAGATGAGCGGGCAGGCTCCAGGATGCGTTGGATTCAAACATGTGATCCTGCAACACAAAATTGCTGGCGTAGGCCCAGTAATTCGGAATCTCGCGCTGATCGTGATATCCCATCACGTCGGGATTGGCAGAGTTGGAACATGCCGGATTGGTGGGATCGCCGCATCCTTTCAGTCCGCTTTCGGCCATAATAACGAAGCCATCCATGCGGCCATTATCGATGGCTTGGCGGCTGCTCCGCGCATAGTGCGGCCCCCCTCCATTGGAGTCATTGGTGTCGTGGTAGGGACTCATGCACGATCCGGTTTTTGGATCGGGGTTGCAGACCGAGAAGGCTCCATTTTTTGTTGGGAGACCGTCGGCTCCGGGGAAGGTTCCAAAGTAGCTGTCGAAGGAGCGATTCTCCTGCATGATGATAATGACGTGGCGAATCTTGTGGATGCCGCCCGTGTTGGAGGAGCCAGTCTTGGCCGATGGCTGGCTCTGCGCCTGCGCGATCAAGCTGGCCGGAAGAAGTAGCAGCACGGACGCAAGCGCATACAGCCAGCCGCGTCTTGAAGCCACAGCGAATCGGATTGATTTTCCAAAGGGCGGCATGAATCTTAAC
>JAJZIJ010000071.1:4482-4918 GCA_021810625.1 Acidobacteriota bacterium | reverse complement strand
GTCCATCCAGATTCTCCTTTTCGTGTGCTTGGCGGCTCACGTTCTGGAGTTTCTTGGATGGACTCCCGCAAATGTCAAACTGCTACTGCCTCCCCGGCAGAGCCGGGGGAACTCCCGATTGGATTAGAGACGCTCAAACAACCTCGGAAGAGGTGTTTTCAAGCCCTTGGCAATCCGTTCAACGTTCACAATCGAGACGTTTCTCACCCCGCGCTCAATTCCGCTGTAATACGTCCGGTGAAGCCCGCAACGCTCTGCTGCCTCTTCCTGATTGATCTCCTGCTCCTCGCGGATGCGACGGATGGCACGACCAAACCGGATGCGTATATCGACAGGCATTACCTGCAATCATGGAGTCATACAGCCGATGCGTACACACCCGATAAGTCACATTGTTGTTGGCTTGAATCGTTGTCAAGATTATTGTTGACAAAAT
>JAJZIJ010000071.1:0-4472 GCA_021810625.1 Acidobacteriota bacterium | reverse complement strand
TGACACTGGGGGCGAGGGAGGGGGGGGGTACAATAAATCCGTCTTTACTCCCAAGTATCTGAAAGGTGCTTTGATGCCCATTTCCCATCGTCTCCCCAAAATATTGCTGCGCGCGCTGCTGAGCCTATCCGCGATCTTTGCTCTCTCCATTCCGCTTCTCCTCACTGCCTGTGGCGGGAGCGCGAGTAGCACGCCCGGTGCCGCCCAAGGAAAATGGACATGGATGAGCGGCAGCAATGCCACAGGCGCGAATGGTATGGATCAACCCGGTGTTTACGGCACGATGGGGGTTGCCGCTGCTGGCAATGATCCCGGAGGCCGGGCGGGTTCTGTCAGTTGGACAGATAACAGCGGCAATTTCTGGCTCTTTGGGGGCTGTGGCGATGATTCGACCGGAACGTTTGGCGATCTCAACGACCTCTGGGCATTCAATCCCACGACCAAGGAATGGATGTGGATGGGCGGCAGCAGCACTGTGGGTTCAAACGGTGGTCAACCCGGTGTCTACGGGACGGAGGGCACTGCCGCTGCCAGCAATGTTCCCGGAGGCCGGAACAGTTCTGTTAGTTGGATCGATAGCAGCGACAACCTCTGGCTTTTTGGAGGCTACGGCGATGATTCAACCGGGGCGATTGGCAATCTCAACGATCTGTGGGCATTCAATCCCACGACCAAGGAATGGACGTGGATGGGCGGTAGCAACACCACGACTGCGAATGGTAATGGCCAACCTGGGGCCTACGGCACACTGGGGGTTGCCGCTGCTGGCAATGATCCCGGAGGCCGGAACAGTTCTGTTAGTTGGATCGACAGCAGTGGCCATCTTTGGCTCTTTGGGGGGTTCGGCGCTGATTCGACCGGAATGGCCGGTCATCTCAACGACCTGTGGGAGTTCAACCCCACGACCAAGGAATGGACGTGGATGAGCGGCAGCAGTACAGTGCCGAGTGTGGACGGTGGCCAACCCGGTGTCTACGGGACGGAGGGCACTGCCGCTGCCAGCAATGTTCCCGGAGGCCGGAACAGTTCTGTTAGTTGGATCGACAGCAGCGGCAATCTTTGGCTCTTTGGGGGGTATGGTATTGACTCGACCGGCGCATCCGGTCATCTCAACGACCTGTGGGAGTTCAACCCCACGACCAAGGAATGGACGTGGATGAGCGGCAGCAGTACAGTGCCGAGTGCGAACGGTGGCCCACCCAGTGGCCAATCCGGTGTCTACGGGACGGAGGGCACTGCCGCTGCCAGCAATGTTCCCGGAGGCCGACTTGGTTCTGTCAGTTGGATCGACAGCGGCAATTTCTGGCTCTTTGGTGGCGAGGGTTACGGTTCGACTGGAACACCGGGCTACCTCAACGACCTGTGGGAGTTCAATCCCACAAGCAAGATGTGGACATGGATGAGCGGTAGCAATGCGGCGAGTACGAACGCGAATCCCAACCCCGGTGTCTACGGGACGGAGGGCACTGCCGCTGCCAGCAATGTTCCCGGAGGCCGAGCTGCTTCTGTCAGCTGGGCAGACAGCAGCGGCAACCTCTGGCTCTTTGGAGGGATGGATGGAACCGGTTCGATCGTTACGCAAGGCGACAACCTCAACGATCTATGGCGCTACCAGCCATAGATCGTTGTCCGCCTGTAATTCCGCCGTGCCCCATTCAAGCCTTCCTTTTTGGCTTGAATGGGGGGAACCAGAGAACGTTGGCTGCATCGGCGAAGCGCAGACCTTCTGGATTCTTCACTCCGCTGCGCGGAGTCATCCTGAACCCTTCGACTTCGCTCAGGATAAACTCCGTCGAAGGACGCTTTCCTTTGCGCGCGCGTGATCGAAAGGAAACAACCCATTGAGCCATCATGCTTGGCGCGAAGGGAAGAGGCAATCGGCGTACAGGCAATCGGCGTACAATGGAAGATAGTTCTTTGAACGCCGATGCGATCGACATCGGCCCCAATGGGGGCGTCACGGTTTCGACGGAATCGCTTACGGTAGAGAGGCATGCCGGGGGGTGAGCACCCGTAATCGCTTGCAAAAACACAATTGCTAACAATCAACTAGCACTTGCTGCTTAATTAAATAAGTAGCCGTTCTCTTTGGCTTTGTCTGCGGGCTGGGGAAGAACGTCATACAGCGGACTGGTTTTGGAAGCTACGTCTGGGCTTCTGAAATAAGACATTCAGGCTAGTGCTGCGCGCATCTTGTCGGTTCTGAGCGCGTATCGCGAACACCATCGGAACGCGACTACGCATGGAGTCTCTTTACTGCTAATGATTTCGGACGCGGGTTCGACTCCCGCCGCCTCCACCATTTCATCTGTTCATCGCAAGTAACTTGGCAACATGCAGTACCCGCTCGTCTCCACTGGTCGCAATGGAGACGAAAACATCCATCCCATGCGCTACGCTGCCACTGTCGTTTTTTCGCTGCGTTCGTTTCGCGTTTTGTGTTGCCGAAGCTATTCCGCCCGCAGCGCGCGATCCAGGGCCATTTTCTCTGCCATCAACGTTTGCGCCAGGGCCGTGTCGCCACGCGCCTCGGCCTCAACCAGCTCCCGACGCAGATCGCGCTGGCGGCGCTCCAATTGGCTGTGGGTCAGCGCGTGCAGCGCATCTTCGACCATCGCCGGGGAAATTTCCTGCGTGCTTTGAGAGTCCTCCATCAGCAACGCTGCCAGCAGGTGACGGCTGGCCGTGTCGGAGATCAGGTCGAGCGCATTGCCCACGGGAGCCGCGTGTCGCAGCGTGTCCAACAGAGCCGAAGTTGTCAATCCATCCAGCAAGGACGGGGCTGCCGCCAGCCGCTCGCAGGCCAACGCGCGCGCCGCTTCATTGCCCGGTTGGGCCAGCACGCGCAGCAGCAGCTTTTCCGCCTTGCTGATGGTCGTTTCTGATGTAGATTTTGGAGCCAGAGTATTGCGTCTCGCCCCCGCAGCCTGGCGCAACTCCTGCCGCACCAGCGCGGAGTCCACGCCCAGCTTTTGCGCGGCATCGGCGGCAAATTCATCGCGCGCAATGCGGCTGGGGATGCGCTGAATGTGCGGTAGCAGATAGCCGATGGCCTTGGCCTTGGCATCGGGCGTGATCGGCGGAAAGAGAGTGCGCGCGCGGTCAATCAGGTAGTCTCCGTGTCGCCGCGCTGCGCGCAGCACGGCAATGTACTCCTGCACGCCGCGCTCACGCACAAAGCGGTCGGGATCGAGGCCGCCCTCCAGCGTGACGACCTTGACGCTGAAGCCTTCTTCGACCAGCATGGCAATGGATTTTTCCGCCGCATTTGCGCCTGCCGTGTCAGGATCAAAGTTCAGCACGACTTGTTTTGTGTAGCGCGTCAGCAGCCGCACCTGCGCGTCGGTAAAGGCCGTACCGCTGGTCGCCAGCACGTTGGGAATCCCAGCCATGTAGACGGAGATGCAATCCATCTGGCCTTCCACCAGCAACGCGAACTCATATTGCCGAATCGCCTGTTTGGCCTTGTCCAGATTGAACAGCACATTGCCCTTGGTATAGAGCGGCGTTTCCGGCGAGTTCAAATACTTTGGCCCCGCCTTGTCGTCCGTCTCCAGCGCGCGCGCGGTAAAGGCAATCACGCGCCCCGCCTCATTACGAATGGGGAAGGTGATGCGCTTGCGAAAGCGAGCATACATTGGCCCAGGCTTGATCCCGCCCTGGCCGTCCTCCTGCTCCTTCCAACTGAAGAGTCCGCTGGCCCGCAGCGCCTCTTCGTCAAACTCGCCGCTCATGCGGTCGCGCATCGCGGAGTAGGATTCTGGCGCGTAACCGATGCGGAAGCTGGCAATGGCCTCCGCTGTCACGCCACGGCGCGTCAGATACTCGCGGGCCGCAGCCGCCTCCGGGGATTGCAGTTGCTCCTCAAAGTAGCGGCAGGCCGTTTCGTGCGCGTCCATCAGGCGCTTGCGCAGACGGGATTCGCGGGCCTCTTCGGGGCTGGAAAACTCCTGCTTCGGCAAAGGAATGCCGCACTTCTGCGCCACGGCGCGGACAGCCTCTGGAAAGCTCAGGCCTTCCATCTTCTGCACAAAGGTAAACACGTCGCCCGACTGCCCGCAGCCAAAGCAGTGGAAGAACTGCTGCGTGGCGTGGACGTTGAAGGACGGCGATTTCTCCTTGTGAAACGGGCATAGACCCTTGTAGCTCTGCGCGCCAGCCTTGGTCAGCCGCACGGAATCGCCGATAATGCGAACAATGTCCGCCTGCTGCTTTACGGATTGGGCAAACCCATCTGCCATTTGGGGCCAAAGATGAGTGTAGTGCAGACGGCTTGCCCACTCCTACCTACGTGATGGTGACGGTGATGGTCGTGGTCTGGGCGGTTCCCGATGCCGGGGTTGCCGTGACGGTCACGGTCGAGGTTCCCGCTGGCGTGACGCGCACCGCAGCCGCACTCGAAGTCAAGCCAGCGCAGCCGGAAATCCCTGCCGCCAGCGCTCCCGTCATCAACACCAGCAGGCAGAGTTGCA
>JAJZIJ010000002.1 GCA_021810625.1 Acidobacteriota bacterium | reverse complement strand
CGCGATGCCTGCCTCAAGCCTTGGACCGACTACTACAACCACCAGCGACCTCATGGTAGTCTCGGCTACAAGCCGCCCATCAGCCGCTCCGAAATCGGTACAACCTCTTGATCATCTACAGGCACCCGGTACCAAGCATGTCTCGAAATTATTGTTGATATAAGTTCGGGGGGGGGGGGGTACAATAAATCCGTCTTTACTTCCAGGTATCTGAAAGGTTCCTTGATGCTCGTTCCTGATCGTTCCCCCAAAGTGTTGCTGCGCGCGCTGTTGGGCCTGCCTGCGATCCTCGCCCTATCAATCCCATTGCTCCTCACCGCTTGTGGCGGAAGTGGTACGCCCCCGCCTACGCCCAGCAGCGCCAAGCAATGGATGTGGATAAGCGGCAGCAATGTTGCGAGTGCATCCGGGGTCTACGGCACGATGGGTATCGCCGCTGCCAACAACATTCCCGGAGCGCGCGACCTTGCCGTGAGTTGGAGAGATAGCATTGGCAACCTCTGGCTCTTCGGAGGCGAGGGTTACGATTCGACCGGGACGCAAGGCGATCTCAACGATCTCTGGGAATTCAACCCCACAACTAAGGAATGGACATGGATGAGCGGCAGCAGCACTAACACTGTGAGTCCAAACTGTGGTCTATTCGGTGTTTGTGGTCAATCCGGGGTCTACGGCACGATGGGTACACCGAATGCGAGCAATGTTCCCGGAGGCCGCTACGGTTCTGTAAGTTGGACAGATACGAGCGGCAATCTCTGGCTCTTTGGTGGAGACGGTCTTGACTCGACCGATACGTTCGGCAACCTCAACGATCTGTGGGAGTTCAATCCTTCCAGCAAACAATGGACGTGGATGAGCGGCAGCAGCACTGTGGGTTCTGCATACGGTGGTCAATCCGGGGTCTACGGCACTCTCGGCACGGCCTCTGCCAGCAATGTTCCCGGAGGTCGGGAAGCTTCTAGCAGTTGGATCGACAGCAGCGGCAACCTCTGGCTCTTCGGAGGTTTCGGCATGGATTCGACCGGAACCAATGTGTCCAGCTTCCTCAACGATCTCTGGGAATTCAACCCCGTAACTAAGGAATGGACGTGGATGAGCGGAAGCAGCACTCTGAGCGCACGCGGCATCTACGGCACGAAGGGTACCGCCGCTGCCAGCAATGTTCCCGGAAGCCGGGAAGCTTCCGTCAGTTGGATGGATGGCAGCGGCAACCTCTGGCTCTTTGGAGGCGTTGGCAGGTATTCGACCGGGACGGTAGGCGATCTCAACGACCTGTGGGAATTCAATCCCACGACCAAGATGTGGACATGGATGAGCGGCAGCAGCAACAGCGCGGCGACGGATGCACCTGGCGTGTACGGTACGCAAGGCAGCCCCTCTACCAGCAATGTTCCCGGAGGCCGGAGCGGTTCTGTCAGTTGGATCGACAGCAGCGGCAACCTCTGGCTCTTTGGAGGCTACGGGGCGGACTCGACCGGAACGAATGGCCAACTCAACGACCTCTGGAGTTTCAATCTCACGACCAAAGAATGGACGTGGATGAGCGGTAGCGACACAGTGCCGAGTGCGAATCAAGGTCAGCCCGGTGTCTACGGTACGAAGGGTACCCCTGCTGCCAGCAATGTTCCCGGAGGCCGATGGAGTTCTGTCAGTTGGATTGACAGCAGCGGCAATCTCTGGCTCTTTGGCGGCTACGGCGCTGATTCGACCGGGGCGCAGGGATATCTCAACGACCTGTGGCGTTACCAGCCATAGGTGAACCGTTATACGGCGGGTATCCCATAGAGAGTCATGCTGAGCGAAGTCGAAGGGTTCAGCATGACTCGTCGTTGTTTGAGAAATTCATGCTGCTATGGCTTTTTCTTTTTCTGACGAATTTGCGTAATCTCCAACATCCGCTGCTTTAGCAGTTTCTCGCGGCCTTCGTCGGTGGGGTGGTAGTAGCTGCGATCCTGCAATCCGGGCGGCAGGCACTCCATGTCTGCCACGCGATCCTGTAGATTGTGCGCGTACTGATAGCCCTCGCTGTAGCCGAGGGACTGCATCAATTTTGTGGGCGCGTTGCGCAGGTGCAGGGGAACCGGCTCGGCGCGGGTGGCCTCCACATCGGCAAGCACTGCGGTATAGGCGGTGTAGACGGCGTTGGATTTTGGTGCCAGCGCGAGATAGACCACGGCCTGCGCCAGCGCCAAATCACCCTCCGGGGAGCCGAGAAAATCCATTGCATCCCGCGCGGTCATGGTGAGATTGAGAGCCTCCGGCGCAGCCAGGCCAATGTCCTCAGCGGCCATGCGTACGATGCGACGCGCAAGGTACATGGGGTCTTCGCCAGAGCGCAACATGCGTCCCAGCCAGTACAGCGCGGCGTTGGCATCGCTGTTGCGCACGGATTTGTGCAGCGCGGAGATCAGGTTGTAATGTTCCTCGCCGCTTTTGTCGTAGAGCAGCGAGCGTTGTTGCAGCGCGTCCTGTAGCAGCGCGCGGGTCAGGATGGTTTGTTCGGCATCGACGGCCAGCCGCGCCGCTGCCTCCAGCGCGTTGTAGGCGCGGCGAACGTCTCCGCTGGAAAACTGCGCGATCCTTACAAGCGCGTCATCCTCGGCGGTTAATTCCAGCGCGCCGAGTCCACGTTCCTTGTCTATAAGAGCGCGTTGCAGCAGCGCGACAATCTGCGCGTCGTCGAGCGGTTGCAGCACGTAAACCGCGCAGCGCGAGAGCAACGCGGCATTCAACTCAAACGATGGATTCTCTGTGGTCGCGCCAATCAGCCGAATCGAGCCGCGCTCGACGTAGGGCAAAAAAGCGTCCTGCTGGCTTTTGTTGAAGCGATGAATTTCGTCGATGAACAAAACCGTGCGCATCCCAGAGCGACTGGCCTTATCCGCCTCGGTCATCACCTCTTTGATCTCGCGAATGCCGGAGACGACGGCGGAGAATTCAATGAAGGTGGCCCGCGTGGTGTGCGCCAAAATCTTGGCCAGCGTGGTTTTGCCCACGCCCGGTGGCCCCCAGAAGATCATCGAAGTGGGAGTGTCGCGCTCAATCTGCACGCGCAGCGGCTTGCCGTGGCCGATCAGATGCTCCTGGCCGGAAAATTCATCGAGCGTTCGTGGACGCATCCGCTCCGCCAGTGGAGCTTCGCGTCGCGTGGCGGAGTCGTCGGTGCGCGGAGTGGGATCGAAGAGATTCATAGCTGTACGCCGGGTCGCTGCGCGTTGGACTTTCGCTGTTGGGCCGCCGCATAGAGCAGGATGGAGGCGGCGACTCCGGCGTTCAGCGACTCCACCGGGCCGATACAGGCAATCTGAATTTTTCTCTCGGCGAAGGCAAGCGCAGCCGCAGAGATGCCTGCGCCCTCATTGCCAATCAGCAGGGCGGCGGGGCCGTCGAGCGTAACTTTTGAAATGTCGGCAACATCGATCCCGTCCTGCGCCACCGCCGCGTAGATGGGAATCTTTTGCGCGCGCAATTGCGAGAGCGTCGTCACATCGTCGATCTGGATCAGAGGAACGCGAAAGACGGAACCCGCAGAGGCGCGCATCGCCTTCTGGTTCCACGGGCTGACCGTTCCGGGCAGCAACAGCAGGCCGCTTGCGCCAAAGGCCTCGGCGGAGCGAAGGATGGTTCCCAGATTGCCTGGGTCCTGGATGCCATCAAGAATCACCAGAAGGGGATTGGCCTTGCGCAGCGCTTGATCCAGCGACGTTGTGGGTTTTTGCAACAGGGCCGCCACGCCCTGCGGCGCTTCCGTGGCGCATCCCTGATTGAAAATATCTTTTGCAACGATGTAGGTTTCGTTGGCAGGAAATGTTTGCTGCAACGCTGCGGTATCCTCGCGCAGAAACAGCGTTTCCAGCCGCAGGCCGCTACGGAGCGCCTCCTGCGCCAGATGGACGCCCTCAATGGCGATCTTGCCGTCCTCGGCGCGTGCCGGGTGCAGCAGGCGTTGGCGGAAATCCTTCCATCGCGCATTATGACGGCTGCGGATTTCCAGCGCGGGGCGGTTTGAATGGGCCGAAATGGAAGGTTGCGGCATACAACGCGATTCTACGGCACTGGCGGGATTCAGTTCCGTTCCAAGGTGCAGGTATGATGAGGAAGGCCGCTCTGCGGCGAAAGCCACGTTCTCTGGAGTTCTGTTTGTCTGCCGAGTTATTGCGCGTGAACCCGGATGAGCCGGAGCAGGAGCGAATTGATTACATTGCCTCCTGCCTGGAAAGCGGCAAGGTGGTTGGATTGCCAACCGACACCTTCTATGGGCTTGCCGTGGATCCGGTCAATCTGCGTGCCGTGGAAAGGATCTACGAGATCAAGACGCGGGTACGGCACAAGCCGTTGTCTCTGCTGCTGGCCGATGCCTCCCAAGCCTACGAACTGGCCCGCGATCTGGATATTTATTTTGATCGGCTGGCAGAAAAGTTCTGGCCTGGCCCGTTGACGATCATCGTGCGCGCTGGCACACGTCTGCCACTGCGCGTCACTGCGAATACGGGCAACGTGGCCCTGCGCGTGCCGGATGCGAACATTCCCCGCGCCGTGGTCAAGCGGCTGGGCCTGCCCATTACGGCCACCTCCGCCAACCTGCGCGGTGCTCCAGAGTGTACCCATGCCACCAGCTTGCTGGATCAATTGGGGGATCGAATTCCCTTGATTGTCGATGGCGGGCCAACATCGCGCGCCTTGCCCACCACGATTGTCGATTTGTCGGATCGTCCGGAATCCTGGCAGATTTTACGTGTTGGGGCAATTCCAACACACGAAATTGCGCTAGCATTGCAGTGAAGGTTCGCAAACGATATGAAGATATTGAAAATCGTGGGGAGACTCATCTGGTGGGGCGTTTTCTGGGTCGTGGTTTTTGGCGCGCTTTGGTGCTGCTGGATATACCAACAGATTCGCAAGGGCGAGATGCGGGATTATGCCTGGTCTGCCAGCGCCATTGCCGTTTTTGGCGCGGCGGAGTACAACGGTCGTCCCTCTCCAGTGCTGCGCGCCCGTTTGGAGCACGCTCTCGATCTGTACAAGGATGGCCTTGCGCCCGTCATCGTTACGCTGGGCGGCGGGCGCGACCCGCAGTTTAGTGAGGGAGAAGTGGGGCGCGATTATCTTTTGGCGCATGGAGTGCCAGATCGCCACATTATTGCGGAAACAGACAGCCAGAATACAGAGCAATCCGTGCAAGCCCTGGCTAGGATTGCCGCTGCGAACCATTTCCAGCGCATCATTGTTGTGAGCGATGGAACCCATCTTTTTCGGATTCGGGAGTTATGTCTGGCGCAGGGGCTGGATGTTTTGCCCTCTCCCCGATATGTGGGCCAGCCGATTGGTTCATGGGAGCAGGCGCAACGCTATGCGCATGAAATTGCCAGCTATGCCCTGTGGCGGCTGCACTTGCATTGAAGCGAAGTTCCTGTGTATCTTCAGCGCGTCTTTACGCGCGCTGAAGTTCAGGACGGCAATTCGCCACTGTAAAATTTACGACTGCGTTCAGGCAGGAACCCAAACGCGGAGGCATCCTGCTGATTTACAATCGCTATAGCAATCAACGACCGAATTTCGGTGTGAGGTATCAGCGCGTGGTGTCAGTGGTTGGGCGGTTTCGCCCGTGGGTGTGGACTGGAGTGGCGTTCGTACTGGCCGCTGCGCTCGGGTGCGGGAACACATATCGTCCCATTGTTACAAGTATTCCTCCGGTTCAGCCTGCGCCGCAGCCAGAAAAAGAGGCTGTCGTCATCAGTTGTGGCACCGACCAGGCGAATACAGCGGCTACCAGCATTTATCAGGCGTGCAATAGCCCCAGTTCTGTGGGATTGGGATCAATCGTGGACTTTTCCGGTGACAGTCTGATGGTTCGCGTCAATCTGGGCAACGGCCCGCGCTGGGTTGCGCTGAATGGCCCCGGAACCGATGCCTACACGGCGAATGCCGATGGCACCATCAACGAGTTTTCCATCAGCACGCTTACGGAGACCAATCAAATACAAACCAGCACATTGTTGCCCGACGCGCTGCCGAATACGCTGCTTTCGGAGACCGGGGGGTTTCTCTACGTGACCGAGCCTGGACGCAACTCCATTGCTGTCATGTCGGGATTGCCGGCTGCCGTGCGATTGGAAATTCCGGTGACGGCAACTCCGGTCAACCTGGTGGGCAACTATCAAACGCAGCGTATTTACGTCATCTCGCAAGGCCCCAACGCGACCCAGCAAAGTTGTACCTCTGCGGCAGGCAATGGAAGCGTCACCGCGATTGAAATGGCGACCAACACCATCTCCGCCGTGATTCCCGCCGGGGTCTGCCCCATTTATGGAGTCATGTCGGAGGATAATCGGCGTACTTTTATTCTCAATAAAAACAGCGGAACAGTTACGGTCATTGACAGCCAGCGGAATGAATTGGACACGAATCACCCCAATAATCCCAACTACGCGAATACGCCAAATTTTAGTAACGGAACCATCACTCTTCCGCCGGGGCCGAATGGTTTGACACCACAGCCAGTCTGGGCGGATATCTACACCGTCGGCAGCATTCTGGCCGTTGCCAGCGCCCAATCGAACACGCTTACCTTGATTAACGTTAGCTTGGATTCGTTCGGCAACGATTCGCCAGATTTTGGCCAGATCATTGCCACCGTTCCGGTTGGCGCGAATCCGACTTCGGTAGCCATTCTGCAGGGTGATCTCACTGCACCACGCGCCTATGTTGCCAATCACGACGATGGGACGGTTAGCTCGGTGAGTTTGACCAGCAATCAGGTACTAGCAACCATTCCCGTTGCCGGACATCCCATCTCCATCGCCACGATCACGGGAACCCCGACTGGAAAGGTCTACGTGGCATCGCCGGACAGCAATGTCCTGACGATCATTCGCACGGACGAAGATACCATTTCAAACTCCCTGGTGCTTACGGGCACCGGCCTTCAAGTCCGCGTTACTTCTGAGTAGCCGCTGCCCCACAGGAGAGTTCCATGCGAACGATCGCCGTCATCGCAAAGCCGCAAAAGCCGGAGTTGGCGACCATTCTTCCTGAATTGGTGGTTTGGTTACAGGCTCATGGATACCATCCATTGCTCGATCCTGTTAGCGCCAGTTACATCCCGGTCGCCGATGCCGTGCCGCGCCACAATATGCCGGAACACTCCCCCGAACTGGTTGTGGTGCTGGGGGGCGATGGGACGCTGCTGGCTGCCGCGCGCGCCTTTGCCCGAACGGAGACACCCATTCTCAGCGTCAATCTGGGATCGCTCGGCTTTTTGACAGAGGTTCCGCTCGATCAGCTTTACCCAACGCTGGAGGGATGGAGTACCCAGGCGTGTAGCATCGACGAGCGCGCCATGCTTCATGCGGAGGTGCGCCGCGAGGGACTCGTTCATCATGTATTTGAAGCCTTGAACGATGTTGTTATTGCCAAGGGAACCATTGCGCGCATGGCCGACTTTGCGATTCGTCTCGGAGAAAATTTGGTGGCATCCTTCCGCGCCGACGGTGTTATTGTGGCAACTCCAACGGGATCGACGGCCTATAACCTGGCCGCGAATGGGCCAATTCTTGCGCCCGATGTCGATGGCATGGTGGTGACAGCGGTCTGTCCGCATCTGCTGACAATTCGCCCGCTGGTGGTGCGGGGAGATGCGCATGTCACCATTCGCATCGAGGGTGTGCCGGAGCAGCTCTATCTGACGATCGACGGACAGGAGGCCATCGAAATGAATCTGGGCGATGAACTCCACTGCTGGCGCTCCGAGCACAAGATTCGCCTGGCGCGGATGAACAACAATCAGAGTTTTTTTGATGTGCTGCGCGCCAAGCTCAAATGGGGCGAACGGTAAGGCATAGACCTGCGCACATGTTGGCTTGTGTGCAGGTCTTGCGTTCGTCCAAAGGGTGTTTTCCGCAAGGCTCTACTCTTTGACTGAGGGTGCAGGTTCCACCAAATCCGTTACCGGGTGTATGGGAAGAATCAGCGCGGGAAGCGGCTTCTGATTGAAGTCGAAGTCCCTGGTCAGGTCGCCGAGCAGAGGAACATCCTCGCGTACCGTAGGTCGCGGATCGGGCCGTCCATCGGTCTTGGGATTGAGCCGCATGCCACCCAGAAAATCATCTTCGATAAACTTCAGATACGCATCGAAGCTGAGAGTCTGATGGTCAATAAAATGTGGTCGGGCATACGGAGAAATTACCATCGCCGGAACCCGCAACCCATACCCGTTTTCATCCACAACGGGAGGGACTTCGTGGTCGTAGAACCCACCCCAGTCATCCCATGCAAGAAAAATGGCGCTATCTTCCCAGTTTGGCCCCTGCATCACGGCATTGATTAGGCTTGTTACATAACTTTGGCCTGCGCTTACAAGGGAAGGTGGATGCTCGCTGACTTCCCCTGAAGGCGCGATCCAGGAGACCGATGGCAAGGTGCCTTCGTGAGCCTGCTTATAGAAGTTATCCAGCGGCTGGATGCGAGAAAGTTCGCCATCGTCTTTCACTGTGTCGAAGTAGGGCAGCGGATTCCATATTCCCGGCGTGTGCGGGCCTTGCTTGAGCGGAGTACAGGGCTTGCCATCGCTATTGTCTTTGCAGCCGGGTTCGGTGCCCTTCATCACGTAGTAGCCCCAACTTACATGATGCGTGTGGAGCAGGTAGGTAATATCCGTCCACGCATAAATCGGCTTCGTGCCCGCAGGGCCGTTCCGTTTCCCTCCATATTGGTCGGCGGTGGAGTTCCAAGCGGCTTCAAAATCGGGAGGCATGCCCGGGATATTCAATTCATTGACGCAACTCATCGGATCGTTATGCGTTGTGCAATAGGCCGACCAAGCGGAAATCTCGTACAGGTGGGCGGGCAGGCTCCAGGATGCGTTGGATTCAAACATGTGATCCTGCAATACAAAATTGCTGGCGTAGGCCCAGTAATTCGGAATCTCGCGCTGATCGTGATATCCCATCACATCCGTTATCGCCGAGTTTGTACATATGGGATTCACTGTTTCCGTGCATCCCTTGTTGCCACTCTCCGCCCGAATCACAAAGCCATCCAGTTTGCCATTGTCGATGTCTGCCAGGCTGTCCGGTGCCAGATGCGGCCCACCTCCATTGGAGTCATTGGTGTCGTGGTAGGGACTCATGCACGATCCGGTCTTTGGATCGGGGTTGCAGACCGAGAAGGCTCCATTTTTTGTTGGGAGACCGTCGGCTCCGGGGAAGGTTCCAAAGTAGCTGTCGAAGGAGCGGTTCTCCTGCATGATGATAATGACGTGGCGAATCTTGTGAATGCCGCCCGTGTTGGAGGAGCCAGTTTTGGCCGATGGCTGGCTCTGCGCCTGCGCGATCAAGCTGGCCGGAAGAAGCAACAGCACGGACGCAAGCGCATACGGCCAGCCGCGTCTTGAAGCCGCAGAGAATCGAATTGATTTTCCAAAAGATTGAGGGATGCAGCCTTGTGTCATAAATCCTCCTTCTGTCGTTTTATTTCAGCAACTCATCCACCAGAATTTTTGCTTTGATTGCCAGGGTGTTGGCCCCTTGCAGGTCGTTGATCGCCAGCGCCTGCTTCGCCTGTGTCAAGAATAAATGGATTTGCGCCATTGCATCTTGTCTGTTCGCCGCAAGATTGAAGTTGATCGTCTCCAGGCGATTCTCTGTCGATGCAATCAAATCCGCAGTTTGCTGGCGCAGGGCAGGAGTCTCAGCGGAATCGCCTGCGGAGAGCATCCCGATGGGGGAAGAGGTCGCATTCGGCGTGCCCGACGTTGAAGGCGCATGGAGGGGATTCGCGCTATTTTTTTTGTTTGGGCTGGCGCGCCTGACCGACGTATGCGACTTTTTTGGCTTAGGGGGTGTTGGCTTGGCTTGAGGTGTAGGCGCGGGCGGAGCGGAGGCTGGCGATACGGGCGCGGGAGCAGAGAGCGGCATCGGCGGCGCGCTTTGTGCGGGCGCGACGGGTGCCTGTGCCTGGGGCGGAGGCATTGTCTTTGGGTGCAAGCGGCTGCAACCCACTCCCGCACAGGATAGAACCAAAATGGCAGACCCAATACAAAAAGACTTCATGGCACTCTCTACATCTTTTCAGTCGGGGCCAACGGATGATTTTCCGCCGTCAATGCTCCCGCTGGCTATTCTCTCGTCGAACTTATCGGCACGCGAAGAATGAATTCTGTGCCTTCGCCTACTTTCGATTCTACCGTGACCGATCCGTTGTGTAGTTGCAGAATGCGGTAAGTCATCGCTAATCCGATGCCTGTTCCGTCGCTTTTGGTGGTGAAATACAGATTGAAAATCCGATCCTGAATTTCCTTTGGGATGCCACATCCCTGATCGCGAATGTGGATGGTCGCATTGCGACCCTCCTGTCGCAACTCCACATTCAACTCTCCTCCCGTGGACATGGCCTGCGCGCCGTTCAGGACAACATTCAGCAGCGCCTGACGCATCAAATCCGCATCGACGCGGGCATAAATGGGCTGGTGGGGAAGGACGCTGATGATCCGAACGTTGCGTTGCTCCAGCTCCGGCGATGCCAGAGCCAGCACGGAAGAAATGATGCCCCGCGCGTCCTGCATCGCCAGCGCCAGATCAACCGGGCGGGAAAAATCCACCAGCGTTTGCACCACGCGATCCAGTCTGCGGATTTCGCCCTGAATAATCTCCAGATGGCGTTCCGCGCCCGGCTCGCTGCGCTCCAGTTTGCCGCGCAGCAATTCCAGATGCACAACGATGGCATTGATCGGGTTCTTGACCTCGTGACCAACGCCGGAGGTGAGTCGCCCGATATCGGCGAGCCGACGGGAGAGTTCCAACTCACTCTCAATCTGCTTTCTCGACTCGCTGTCATGCAGCGTGAGCAAGGCTCCCAATGTCTCCGCTGGATCGTCGCCCATGCTTCCATGAATGAAATCCAGCGAGACCTGCACCGGTCGTCCAAATTCGTTTTCCACCTCCTGTTGCAGCAGCGGAATGCGCGCATTGAACGAACGCCGCACCATCTGGCCCAATGCGGTCTGCCGGTCAAAAATCTCATGCAGCTCCATGCCCAGGATTTGTTTTTGCTGCAAGCCAAGAAAGCGCTGGGCCGAGTCGCTGACCATGACGGCGCGCGCATCGCGGGTGAACAGCATGATGCCATCCTGTAGGTTCTCCATCACCTGATTCAGGTTGGATTGCAGCGTGGTGAAGACCTCTTCCACGCTGCGCATGCGCTGGCCGATGCGCTCAATCTTACTGGAGACCTGGGAGATTTCATCCCTGGGCGACGGCAGCAATTCCGGCTCACTTGTCGCGCCCGGAGCGTGCAGCATGAACTGATCGAGTCGATCACTGATGACTTGCAGCGGGCGCAGCGCCATGTTGGAGAGCAGCGCCGCCAGCACGATGGAGATGATAAGAGCCAGCAGCATAATCGCCAGTTCCAGCTTGAGCCAGGGAGCCAGCTCGCTGCGGAGGAACGTGGTGCGCACGCCGACGCGAACCGTCAGAAAGCGCGTGCCATTGCGGTTCAGCGACAGGTCGATGTCGTAGACCTTCGGCGGGCCAAAGACCGTCTGAAATTGCTGCCACGAGTGCGCGGCCTGGAGTTGCTGAAAGATGGGGCGAATCGGCACGGCCTGATTCTGGAGCGCGGGATCGGTGCTGACCAGCGATATGTCGTTTACGTCAGCAACGGTGATGTCATAAATTGTGGGGGAGTAGCGAATTACGGATTGAAGAACCTGTTGCAGCGTTCTATCTGTTTGCAGGACGGTCGCCATCGCGGCACGCAGCGCCGTCGGGCTGCTGGCGGCTTTTGGGTAATGTTTCATCCCTGTTTCCAGCGCGCTGCGCGTGGCCAGCAAAATCTGATGCGCGATGATGTCGTTGTGCAGATAGGTCTGGTCGATGCGCTCTGAAAGAAGTTGGGACAAGTAGAGTCCAGAAAGCGCCACGACGACGGCAAAGACCATCGCGGTTACTGTACACACCAACTTGATTCGCAATCGCATGGTTGCCTCGCAGTCAGGCAGCAGGGTCGCGCCTGGGGAGTGATCTCTGATTGTAATGGCGAAATCTGCTAGGAAGAAGTCTCCACGGCGCCATACTCTTTCAATTTATTGTGGAGAGTTTTCAGGCTGATGCCGAGTATCTCCGCTGCGCGTGTCTTGTTGTTTCTGGTAGATTCTAGTGTTTTGCGGATCAACAGGCGCTCCGCTTCCTCCACCGTTGTGCCTACGGAGACCGAAATGTGCGTGGAGATGTCCTGCGCCGACTGCCGCGAAGTTGTGCCAAACCCCGGCGGCAGATGCGTCCGATGGAGGTCGCCTTCGCCGCATAAAATGACGGCGCGCTCCAGCGTGTTGCGAAGTTCCCGTACATTTCCCGGCCAGTCGTAGGATTGGAAAATCTCTAAAACCTCGCGGTCGATGCCTTGAACCGCCCGCCCATGACGAGTATTCATATCCCGTATCATGGCCTCGGCAAGCAGGGGAATGTCCTCCTTGTGCTGGCGCAGAGGCGGCATGTGGATGTTGAAGACATTCAGGCGATAGTAGAGGTCGCTGCGGAGTTGGCCCGCCGCGATGGCCTGCTGTGGCATTTTATTGGTGGCGGCCAGCACACGCACATCAATGGCGGTCTCCACTTTGCTGCCCAGGCGTCGTAAACGGTGATCCTCCAGCACGCGCAGCAGCTTGGCCTGCGTGCCAATGGGCATCTCGCCAATCTCGTCCAGCAGCAGCGTGCCTTCTTCGGCTAACTCGAAGCATCCGGCGCGGCGCTCCACCGCTCCGGTAAAAGCGCCTTTTTCGTGACCAAAAATTTCACTCTCAATCAATGTTTCTGGAATGGCGGCGCAGTTGACGGCAACGAAGGGCTTGGCTGCCCGTGGACTCAACTGGTGCAGGGTGCGCGCCACGATTTCCTTGCCCGTGCCGCTCTCGCCGGTAATCAAAACGGAAACGTTGCTGGAGGCAATTTGCTCGACCAGAAGAAAAATCTCCTGCATGATTTTAGATTTGCCCACCAGCGCTCCCAGAACGCCCGTGTCGCGCAGGCAACGGCGCGCGATTTCCAATTCGCGTTCCGTCTCCTGCTGACGGCAGGCGTTGGTCAGAATTGTGCGCAGGCGATGCGGATCAATCGGCTTCTGGATGTAGTCATACGCGCCGAGCCGCATGGATTCGACGGCGCTGTCGATGGTGCCCTGTGCGGTGAGCATAATGACGGCCAGCTTCAAGGGCTGCTCCTGGAGCTGCGCCAGCAGTTGCAACCCATCCATGCGCGGCATCTTCAGGTCGGAGAGCAGGATCGAGGGCTGAAAGTTCTGGATGCGCTCCAGCGCCTCTACACCATCCTCGGCTGTCTCTGTGCGATAGCCCCAGCCAGAGATCAGCTCGGCCAGCCCCAGCCGGGCGTGCAATTCATCTTCGACGATTAGAACTTTTCGCGCTGCGCTCATATCGACTACCTTCTAGCCTAATTCTTTTTCATGCGATTGATGCAGCTCTCCTCGATGGGCCGCATGGGGCGCATTCCCAGCAACTATTTGCTTAGATGCAAACGATACAGCAGAAGGCTTCCCAACCTGGTGCTTTGCGCTGAATCGATGGCCGCTGTTCCCCGGCGAAGCGCCTCCGATGTATTCTGGCACTGCATGGATATTGAAATTTCCATTCACGATCTGGCTGGCCATTTTCAGGCAGCCAGGTCTGCCTCGCCGGGTGCAGCGTCTCCGGGCAGTCAGAATTATTACCTGCTTGATGTACGCGAAGCGTGGGAAGTGGAGATATGCGCGCTTCCGGGCCACCTGCATATTCCAATGGGAGAATTGCCCGACCGCGCGCAACAGGAGCTTGATCCAGAGGCGCACATCATTGTGGTCTGCCATCATGGCCGCCGCTCGCTTATCGTGGCGCGCTGGCTGCGGGAGCAGGGCTTTGAGCGGGTGCAGTCTCTTGCCGGCGGCCTTGAGGCCTGGGCCTGCCAGATTGACACCACCATGCCGCGCTATTGAGGAGACAGATTACGCCGCCAGCGGCTTAATTTTGCGGCGCTTCTTCTGCGACTCCAGCCATAGGTCATACTGCAACTGCGCTTTGGAGAAAAAATCGGGAGACAGAGCCAGAGCTTCTCCCAGACGGATACTCAAATCCATCGTGATGGCTGTATGTCCGTTCAGCGCGCGCGAGATGGTTTGGCGTGTGACCCCGATGTGGCGGGCCAATTCTGTTGCGGAACGGTTGCCAAGAAACTCCCGCAACAGCTCTCCGGGGCTGGCGGGGTTGTGCATCATCGCCATAAATTCTCCTCCTAGTGATAGTCCTGATAGTCAACGAGAATGGCATCCTCGCCTCTGAATGCGAACGTCAGACGCCAGTTTCCACTTACGGTCACAGCAAACTCTGAATTACTTATGCAGTGTAACATGGTATATTACGGAATTGAACGCACTTCTCCAGAAAGAGTTTTGCCGATGTCCATTTCCGCCATTCAGTTTGCGCAACAAAACCGGGCGCGTTTTCTGGATGAATTAAAAGACCTGCTGCATATTCCATCTATTTCCACGCTGCCGGAGCACGGCGAGGATGTTCGCCGCGCAGCGGAGTTTGTCGCCAGCGAGTTGCGTCGCATCGGCATGGAAAACGTCCAGACCATTGCGACCGCAGGACATCCGCTGGTCTACGCTGATTGGCTCCACGCTCCCGGAAAACCGACCTGCCTTTGCTACGGGCATTATGACGTGCAGCCGCCTGATCCGCTGGAGGAATGGCTTAGCCCGCCCTTTGAGCCAACCGAGCGCGACGGCAATCTGTATGCTCGCGGAGCCGTCGATGATAAAGGCCAGATGTATATCCACATCAAGGCGCTGGAAAGCCTGATGCAGGCGCATGGCGGCAGGCTGCCGTTGAATGTTCGCGTTCTCATCGAAGGCGAAGAGGAGGTGGGTGGGGAGGGAATTGCCGCCTACCTGCGCCAGCATCCAGAGCGGCTCCAGTCCGATTTTGCGTTGGTCTCCGACACGGAGATGTTCGCGCCCGGCCTGCCGACGCTCTGCGTGGGACTGCGCGGCATGATCTATACCGAGATCGAAGCGCGGGGAGCCAAGAGTGATCTGCACTCCGGCATGTACGGCGGCGCTGCGCCCAATCCTTTTATGGCGCTCTGCCAGATGCTCGCGCAGTTGAAGGACGCGCATGGGCGCATTTTGATTCCAGGATTTTACGACGGCCTTGTCGCGCCATCGTCTGCGGAGTTGGCGACATGGAAGACGTTGCCTTTTGACGAGCAGCAATTTCTGGCGCATGAAATCGGCGCAATCGCGCTGACCGGGGAGTCGGAGTACAGCGTGCTGGAACGCCTGTGGGCGCGGCCTACGCTGGAGATTCATGGAATGCCCGGCGGCTTTATCGGCGCGGGAGCGAAGACGGTGATTCCAGCCAGGGCCGTGGTCAAGGTCTCCATGCGCTTGGTGCCGGAGATGCAGCCGCAGGCCAGCTTCGACCGCTACAAAAAATTTGTAGAGTCGATCTGTCCTGTCGGGATTACGGTTGATGTCCGGCTCATCCACGCGGGCGATCCCATTGTGATTCGCGTGGACAATCCCTATATCGAGGCCGCGACGAACGCGCTGCGCGTGGTCTTTGGCAGGGAGACGGTTTTTGTGCGCTCCGGTGGGTCGATCCCCATTGTGGGAGACTTCGAGCGATACTTGAAAATTCCCACGGTGATGATGGGCTTTGGTCTGCCGGATGACAATCTGCACGCGCCCAATGAAAAATTTCACATCGCCAACTTTAATCGCGGAATCGAAACCGTCATTCATTTTTTTGAGCGGCTGGGAGCGGCGTAGGTGTTCGCCAACGCTGCGGCGACGGGCTTCGTGCTGGCCGGTGGAAGCGGCGCGCGCATGGGGCAGGATAAAGTTCTGCTGCCCTGGGGCGATAGCACGCTGTTGGAAGAGGCGCTGCGCAAGTTGCGCGCCGTCTGCGGCGAAGTTCGCATCTGCGCCAATCGGATGGATCTGGGCGTGTATGCTCCGGTGATTCCTGACGCGATTGCGCCGGATGTCGCCATGCAGGGCGCAGAGCCGGAGAAATCCGCCAGAAACAAATCCATTGGCCCGCTGGGTGGCATCGTCGCGGCGCTGGAAGCCACGGCAACGGAATGGAATCTCTTTCTTCCGGTCGATCTGCCGCTGTTGCCCGTGGAGTTTCTGACGGAATTATTGGAGCGGGCGCACAGCGGCGCTGCATGGGCGGTCATCCCGTGCCTTGCAGGAAGGCCGCAGCCGCTTTGCGCGGTATACCATCGCGATCTTCTTTCGGGGCTGGGTCAGGCCGTGGCGGAAGGGAAGTTCAAGGTGATGCTTGCTCTGGAATCTGCGGTACATGCAACCCAGAACGCTCGGCTGCCAGGCCAGCGGAGGGGAATCGACCACTGGGATATTCCGCTGTCGGAACAGGCCGACGGGTTTCTGAACCTGAATACCCCGGAGGAATTGGAGCAGGCGCATCGCTTATTGTTGCGGCGTTAGCGTGAGCGTGTGCGTTGCGGATTTCTGCACGTCATCCGCGCTGAAAGGCAGCGCAAAGGTGGTTCCCGCATACCAGTAAGGCCAGTGGTCTTTGTAGTAGGGACTCAGGGGGTCTCCTGACTGGCCGATGACAAGATTCAGCGTGGAGCGGTCGAGATCGGCGAAATCCACGGTCAGCCGCTCGGAGGGGCCAAAGCTGCGGCCCACCTGTTTCACGGTGCTGTCATCGCCGGATTGCGGCAGCACGCCGGTTCCGGTGAGCGCGCGCAGCCAGGGGATTTGCCCGTACAGCGGATGCTCCACCTCAACGGGATGAGCGTATCCATAGCGCCAGCGCTTCAGGTTCGGCGGCGCGTGGGCGGCGCGGAGACCCTGCGTCACGGCTGCGGCCAGCAGGTCATTCCAATTGGCGAAATGTGAGGGTAGCCAGCGCGCTGGCTCATGCGTGATGAGTTGCTCTTCCACATAGGAAGATTCGTTCCAACGGTAAATCTTCCACTCCTTGCCCAGCCTGGGCGCGAGCAGCATGGGCCAGAGCGCACTGCGCGCGGCATCAGTGATGGCGGCAGCCGGGGAGGGAATGCTCACCGTGCCGTCCCAGGAGCGCAGCAGATCGGCGGCCTGACGCAGGCGCAAGCTGGCGTGTTGCGTGTGGTCAATGGCGTAGGCAAAGCGCTGCGCCAACTCCTGATCGAGTTCCGAGTGAACGTCATTTTGCAGCGCCAACATGTCAGCGGCAGAGAGTCGAGGCTGGCTGGCCAGCACCTTCCAGATGCGCTCATTGCGATAGGGCGCGTCCCAGTTCAACGTGATGGGATACGGGTAGCCATCGGGCGTGACGCGGGCGTTGGCCGTGGCCAGAATTCCGTCCGGCGGATCGTAGGCCGAGGGCAGATCATCAAAAGGAATGTAGCCCTGCCATTCGTGATTTGCATCCGGGATGGGCACGCCGGAAAGTCCGTTGGGCCGCAGCGGAATTTTGCCCACGGCCTGATAGCCGATGTGGCCCGCCGTATCTCCGTAGACGACATTTTGCGGTGGCCCGCCGAACCAAGCGAAGGCGGCGCGGAATTGCTCCCAGTTGGACGCGCTGTCCACGGCATAGAAAGGAACGGTGACGGCGGCGGGATCGTAGGCCGTCCAACGCAGCGCAAGCACGCGCTTTTCATGCGGCAGCAGCGGCGAGATTACCGGCCCATGCGCGGTGCGGCGCACGTCGAGCACGGCATCCCGCTCGTTGCGCACATGGATCACCTCGCGCACATGCTGAAAGGGATGCCAGCCATCGGGCGCGAGATAGCGATCTCCCTGCGTTTGTTCGATGTAGACATCCTGCACGTCGGCGTACATGTCGGTAAATCCCCAGGCGATGTGCGCGTTATGCCCGACGATCACAAACGGCATTCCCGGAAGCGTGACGCCCGCAACGTTGAAATCTCCGGCAGTGAGTTGCGCTTCATACCAGACGTTGGGGATGGTGTGATCCAGATGCATGTCATTGGAGAGCAGCGGCAATCCGGTAACGGTATGCGCTCCGGAGACGACCCAGTTGTTGGAACCCGGCACGCAGTCGCGGCAGTCTGGCCCGTGTTGTACATGCAGCAGATCATCCAGATGCAGCAACTCCTGCGGAGTGGCTTGCGCTCCGACTTGAGAGGCATCCAGCGGAATCTCCAGAATTTTTTGTGGCGCGGTAATGTTTGGAGCGCTGCTGACAGGCGGATGGTCGCGCCAGGAGCCGACAGGATAGAGGTCGTCCAGCATCTCCGGCGACAACTTGGCGGAGATTTTCTCCCGCGCCAGCTTGGTCGGAAAATCGGTGGAGAGCATCTGCTGCATGTTCATGCCAATCAGCAGCGAATCCACGGGCTGCCAGGGGCGCGGACGATAGCCCAGCAGTCGAAACTCCGCTGGCAGATGCGATTGCGTGGCGGCGATAAAGGCGTTGACGCCTTCAGCGTAGTCTGCGAGAAAGTGCTGCTCGCGCTCTGGAAGCGCCGCTGTAGCAGCCTCTGCGGCCTCGCGGATTTGCAGGATACGCTGGGTGCGATCGTGCTCCAAAAGATTGCTGCCAAGAATTTCGGCGAGGTCTCCGGCGGCAAAACGGCGCAGCATATCCATCTGCCACAGGCGATCCTGCGCGGTCACGTAGCCCTGCGCGCGCCACAGGTCGTCGAGATTTTGCGCCGTGATGTGCGGCACGCCATGCGCATCGCGCTGCACAGTGACGGGAGCAGCGAGGCCAGCGACAGCCAGGTGGCCATCCAGTTGCGGCAGGGAAGCGCGCATGTTGTGCCGCAGCCAGAGCGTGCTGGCCCACGCCACGGCGAACAGCAGCACGGCGAATAGCAAGATGCCAAAGACGAGGAGACGCGGGCCGCGTCCCACTGGGGACGGACGCGGCGATGGGCGTGGAGAGGGTTCTGTTTGCGATACCGAAGCGGCCATGCTGGGATGAGTCTAGCAGGAGATTTTGAAAAATGGGATTGCACGCGCCGGGAGCCGCTTTGCTATGCTGGGAGTGCTTTCGCGCCCGCGAAAATTTTGATACTGCGGCGCGTTTTTTACGAATGATGACCCAGCCGCTCAAAACACGGATTGACGATCATCCAGCCGTTTCCCAGGCGGAACTGAATGAGGCGCGCTCGCTTTTCTCCCGGCATATCAAGAGCGTGGGATTAAAGCACACCACGCAGCGCGACACGATTCTGGAGACATTTCTTGGAACGCGCGATCATCTCTCCACCGATCAACTGCTGCAACTGGTGCGCCAGCGCGATGCCAGGATTGGACTGACAACGGTCTATCGCACGCTGAAATTGCTGCGGGATTGCGGACTTGCCAGCGAGGTGGCCTTTCACGATGGGGTTGTTCGCTATGAGCATCAGCATAAGCGGCGCAGCCATCATCACATGGTCTGTACCCGCTGCGGCGCGTCGGCGGAGTTCTTTTCCGCAGAGGTGGACAAGGTGGAAAAGGAAATAGGCCGCCGCTTCCGCTACGCGATCTCGCGGCATACGTTTCAGATTTATGGTATCTGCGAAGACTGCCGCGAGCAGGAACGCGCAGCGCAATAAATTCACTGCATTCAAAAATCAGTCGATACTTTTCGCTGCGTGCCCAACACCCACAGAGCGGCGAGCGCCAAGACCAGCAGGCACCAAAGGCTGCCCTCCGGGCCGGTTGCGCCGCCGCTCCACCACACGGAGCCGATGGGGTGCGCCGTCATTCGGCGGCCCTGCGACAGGATGCCGCTATCCGGCGTGCCATAGAAATACGATTCGGCCCAGTCCCAGGTGGCGTGGAATCCAATGGCCCACCACAGGGAGCCGATTCGGCGCAGGCTGAGGCTGAAGAGCAGCGCAGCTCCGGCTGCGGCGACCAGACCGAAGGGGCTTTCTCCGGGATTGCTTTTGTGCAGCGCGCCAAAAAGTACGGCCAGCAAAATTGCTGCGGGCCAAAAGCGAAGGCCACGCGCCAGGGTGAAGAGCAGATAGCCGCGCAGCAGAAGCTCCTCGGCAAAACCAACCAGCAGGCAGACGCAGCCCCAGAGCGCGGCATATCTCCAGAACGTGGTACGCGCCAGCATCGAATGCGCCAGCGTGGGCGCGTCCGAAGGTGTTGCTTCGAGTCGAAGATGATGCGTCGCCACCAAAATTCCAATCAGGAGCGACATGAATCCAAATCCCGTCAGTAGGCCGACCACAAAGTGGCGGAGCCGTCCCGTGCCGGAGAGTCCATAGGCGAGCATCGGCCTGTGTTCCATGCGCGCCATGACCAAGGTGGCGAGCAAGGTTGCGGCCAGCAGAATCGCTTCACTGAGCAATCCAGTCGATGGAGACAACTCGCCGCCGCGCAGTCCGCTCAGGTGCAGATGCAGGTGCTTTGCCAGCAGACCCATCGCCGCCGAAAGGGAGAACATGGCGATCAAAAACAGCGAGACAAAGAGAAGAGCGCTCCATCCGGCGCGGAATCCATTCGGGCCGAAAAAGATGACCGGTGAGCGCGGAGATGGCATTGATGGCTTTGGTGCGGGGGATGGAGTTTCTAAATCTTCCATAAGATTCGATCCTTATTTCAGTTCTTGTCGTCGAGTATAAAGTGCCGCGCCGCTTGACACTTTCGCGTTTGACAGCAATGCTAGTGGATTCAGGCCAGAACGTTGTTTGCATGGATGGAGCGAATCCCGACAGTGAAGGTACGCGTTTTTTACCACGACAAATGTTTTGATGGCGCCTGCGCAGCATCGCTGTTTGCGCGCTTTCATCGCGAGTGCATCCGCCCGAAGACGGATTCGGATGCGGAGTATACGTTTCACGGCCTGGTGCATCGCGCCGGAGCGTTGTTCGACGACCGCGATTTTATTGGCGACGAGAATGCCATTGTCGATTTCAAATACTCCCCATCCCCGGCCATTACCTGGTGGTTCGATCATCACTTGAGCGCGTTTCTGACTCCGGAAGATCACGCGCATTTTCTTGCGGGGCAGAGGTATCCCGTCACGCGCCAGCGCAAATTTTATGACCCTGATTCCATCTCCTGCACCAGCTTTCTGGCTCGCGTTGCCGCCGCGCAGTTCGGCTTTGATGCGCGTCCGATGGCCGAGTTGGTTCGCTGGGCAGACATCGTGGATGGCGCGTTGTACGCGAGTCCAGAGGCTGCCGTGGCAATGGCTGCGCCTGCGATGAAGCTGACAATGGTGATCGAATCCGTGCAGGATGTAAATTTTGTGCCGCGTCTGATTCCTCTATTGACAGAAAAAAGTTTTGCCGAGATTTTGCGCGAACCACTCGTTGCCGATGAATTGCCCGCGCTGCTTGAGCGCCACGCGCAGGCTCTGGAACTGATTCGTGAGCGCTCCCGTTGCGAGCAGGGCACAATTTATTTCGACATTACCGACCATCCGCTGGAGGGATACAACAAGTTCATCCCGTATTACCTGCATCCAGAGGCCACCTACAGCATTGGCCTGAGTCGTTCCAGTTTTCGCACCAAGATTGCGGTTGGCTCCAATCCGTGGACAAAGGTCAAGCCGGAGCAGATGCTCAATCTGGCGACCATTTGCGAACGCTATGGCGGCGGAGGTCATGCGCGGGTGGGCGCGATTTCTTTCCCGCGCGAAAAAGACGATCTGGCGCGCGCGGCGGCATTGGAGATTGTGGCCGAACTGCGCGCGCATGATGTCGCCTCGTAATGCAGGGGATGGTCGTTCTGGGATCGCGCATTCCTCAACGCAGGTCTCTCCACTCCGCCCGCTCACCGTGGTGAGCGTTCTTCGGTCGAGATGACAAGCCTGAGCGTAAGGAAATTTTTGAGCAGGATACAGCAATAGACATGCGAAAATATCACATCCAGTTTCTTCTCTCGGCGACCGATGCCGCGCAGTTTCCAGAGACCAGCGCGCCGGAGATTGCCTTTCTGGGTCGCTCCAATGTTGGAAAATCCAGCTTGATCAATGCGCTGCTTGGCGCGCGCGAGGCGAAGGTTTCGTCCACGCCGGGGAGAACGCGGGCCATCAACTTTTTTGCGCTGCATGACTCCCCCAAACAGCCCAGGCCGGAGCTGATCTTTGCCGATCTGCCGGGGTATGGCTATGCGAAGATTTCAAAATCCATCTCCGCCGAGTGGCCGAAGTTCATTGAGCCATATCTGGCCGAGCGCGCCACGCTGGCGCTCTGTGTCTGTTTGGTAGACGTGAATGTGCCTCCGCAGGAGAGTGACATGCAACTGGCGCGGTATTTGCAGGGCGCGGGGCGCGCTACGTTGGTGGTGGGAACCAAGGCGGACAAGCTCTCCGGCAACGGCCTGACGAAGGCGCGGCATGGGCTGCTGCAATCGCTGGGAGTGGAGCGGATGCTAACTCTTTCCGCGCATGAAGGGCGCGGCATCTCTGAACTCTGGAAAGCGATTTTGGAAGCAGCCGCGTTGTATCGCGAGAGCCAGACTTAAAATTTATAGCTGATCCCAAGGTGCAGGATCGGGAAAAAGCGCGCATAGCCCAAATCCTTCTGGATGAGCGACTCCTCGGCTGCCACGTCGCTTTGAAATCGGGAGAAGGAGTTGACGGGCATGCAATTGATGCCCCCCAGAGATGTACATGCGGAGCCGGTGAATTGCAGTTGCGCGCTTCCGGTGCCGAAGTATGCCACTCCAAATTCAAAGGGAACACTGAAGTGCTGCCTTTTTTTGCGTGGCAGCATATTTCCAAAGCCAGCCGTGATCTGCGGCCCCGCCAGGGGAAATCCTATTTTTGCAGAACCTGCGAGAGGATCCAATGGGTCGCTGTAATAGGTCACATTGTTCAGGGAAAAGCTCGTGTTTACCGGAATGAGCAGGTTCGTGTTGAGGCGAATGCCGTTGTACAAAAGGACACCGGGGCTGATGTGAAATCCTTTTCCGTGGGGGAACCAATCCAGACTTGCCTGCACGGAGCGTAGGGTGAAGTTGGCGCCATAGGCAATTCCACTCTGGGTCATGTCGGTGCTGTAGCTAAACACGTTGATGCCCGCGCGCACATTCCAGTGGTTCGCCAGCGGGAGTGCAGCTTCCATTCCGGGGCCGAGTGTGCTGATGTAAGCTCCCAGCGCAAAATGGGAAAAGGCATGCATGGGAGGGGGTGGAGGGGGCGTTCGCAAAGCGCATTCCACGCCCGGAACATACGGAATAACTGTAAGATTGTCGCTCATCATATCCGCTGGATGTGGATCATTTGCAACCGGGGAAGGGCCAATAATTGGTGCCGGATTTCCCGCAAAGGCCACATTGGATGGAGCGGGAGTGGGAATTTCTGGAGAGTGAAGTATTGTTTGCGCCCTGCCAATAACGCTGAAGATGGCAACGATGCCCAGCAGGGAAAGAGTAGTGATCGATGCCGTTTCTTTTTGCACGATATCCCCCAATCACTCCGTTGTATCGGCGCAGAATGAACGAATGGATAGCTGGCAAATCGAAAGGTTTTCCGCAGGGGCGGGCAGAGGGGCGCTGCGCGTCCCAATTTGGGACAATGTGGACTGAAAACGGTAGACGTGCAGCACCACCCAAGGTTTCCAGTGGGATTTTTGACGATTCCCTACGACACATCGATTTCAAGATGTTGACTATTCGTAAATATGAAGTTTTTCAATACGATGGCATCCCCTTCAATCGCTCCCACAGACGTGTTGCGGATCGGTTGGCTATCATCAGGGTGAATGTGGACGCGCACCTCTGCTTGAAACTCAGCGGGGACATCGAGCGTGATCTTCCACTGCCGATCCGTAACTGCCTTTGTAGACCAATGGATGGCACCAAAGCGAGTGGGGCAGTTTCGCACAGAGATTGTTTCTTCCTTCTTAAACCAATGTTTGGGCGCGGCTTTTTGTAGGTGGCAGATATCTTGATCACTCTCCTCATAACAAAGGAGCCACCGCAATCCCAGCGTAGGTTGTAGCGTGCTGTTGATGACGGCTGACCAGCCAGAACGACCTTGTTCGCCGGGATAGCTGCCGGGGAGATAGGCATCTTCCGGCGCATAGCGATTGCCAGAGTCGGCGGCATAGCAGACAAGCGCGTATAAGGTGAGCAAGAAAGGCCGATAATCTTCTTGTCGGATGCGAACGGAAAGAGTTCCATGCTCCATGAAGTTGCTGGTTTGTTCCACGCCCCCATCCGTACCGAGTCCACAGATTTGTTCGCCTGCAATAAGTCGATGCTTCAAATGGCCCAGATCGTATGCTTCAACTCCCCAATCCGAGGTAAAAAAGTCCATCATGAATCGATGGTTTTCATAGCTGGAAAGCTGCGTGGGCAGGCGATTTGTGTCATTCGATTCAAACGGCGTGATGCCAGCCTTGCGCATCGCCGCATTCCCCGCAGCAATCGTTGCCTCTAGGGATGTTTGAATGTTCTGGCGCATTTCTTCTGCAATCTTCTGATATTTTTCTGCGGCTGCGGTGTGTTCAGGCTTGCCAGAGACGGTGCCTGCCAGCTTCAACGCCCGCGCATGTTCGACCAGACCGCGCCAGGTCCAGGTTGCATTTTGGTAGTAGTAAGGATGGGAATCGGGCGTATCATTGTTCGGATCGCCCAGATCGGCCTCCGGCGATCCCCAGATCAGTCCATGTCGGCGGTCTGGCTTTGGAAATTGCTGCTTGCTGTATTCGTATCGCGCAAGCACATAGTCCAACATGCGCGTTAGAATCGGCAGGCTCTTTTCAAAAACAGTTATGTCCCGCGTGTAGTTATACGCCCTGGCGGAGTTAGCCAGAAAAACTCCGGTATTCAGGGGAGCTTCCACCTGATCCTGCGTGTTATAGAGAAAATTTCCGTCTGGAAGAATGTAGTTTTCGAGATAGTATTGAAAGTATGGATTACTTTCGCGTGTCAGATTCCACAGTTGTTGCGCCCAGATAAATTCATAACTGGCCACAGGGAACAGCGCATGGCTGCGCTCAGGAATCTTGGTGTATCCACCTTCTCCGATTTGATAGGTCGGCCTAAGTCCGCGATAGCTGCAACGAGAAAGTGTAATTCCGGCGCGTGCTGCGTCCAACAGCCACGGATCGGGGATTTCGACTGGCATACTCGTCTGATAAAACAGATGCCAGTGGTTCCATATCCCTACAAGCTGTGAAAAAAATTCATTGACCTCACAATTCCAGTAGGTTTCCACGAATGCCTGCCCGCTCGCATCTTTTACCACTGTATGATGCTCTGCCGCCTGCGATTCCTGGCCTGGGGCAACCTGTAAACGAAAGCGGGCCATTGGTTTCGCATCTTCCCCCGGAGGCAGCAGCATGATAACTTCATACCCGGCTTGGTACTGTGCATTCCAGACTCCAGTATCGGCGACGGGCAAATATCCGCCGAGCATGGTTCGCTTGCTAAATCCGTGTTCATAGGCATAGTTTTGCGGATTGACGGAGGAGACAAAGTGTTCCGGGTCGAACAGTGGCCCAGACATATCCGGTGCCCATAAGGCTTGCGAATTAGGCGATAGCTCGCGGGACTTTCCATTCGCCTCCAGATAGATTGAACGCAAAGGCCCAGCTTGCTCATTGGCAACCAGCGACCAGCCAATATATTCTGGCCCCATCGCGGCAACATTTTCGTAGCAGGGGTCTTCCGCGGAGTTCAGGATGTAATCTCCGGGCACGTCCGGGCCTTTTACAAAATTAGCTTCTCGTTGAAAGCGAATGCCATGCGGATTGTTTGTGGGACGGGGCCGGATGTTGGCGAGATTGCCGATCTGTTTGGGGATGAGCGCAATGGTTCCGCCTAGCTCTGTGACATACGCAATAGCTCCGCGATGCGTAACATGCTTCTCCCAAATCGCCGTATGTACCCCGTTGATTTTTGCAATGGCGAGCAACTGCCAGCCGTCATAATTTTCTCCGATGTGAACGCGATGCGCCTTTGAAGCCGACTTGGCCAGCAGGCTGTCTTTTTCCATATCTGAGATGGATGGAGGGTGAGCGAGGCTCTCTTTTTCTCCCGGCAAAAAAAGGGAATACTCATTCACAATGCGACCCGGATTGTAGGGCGCGCTGGGCAGTGGAGGCGTGGCCCCTAAAAGCTCGGCTTCGAGCGGCGTAAGGGAGGATGCCAGTCCGGCTGCGCCGAGAAGTTGCAGGAAAGTTCGTCTATCCAAAGTGCGTCTCCATTCTCCATTGCGGGGCTTCCCGATTCTAAAGGTTAACGGGAATGCCGCACAAGTACGATGAAGCACAATCGCTTCATCGAATACACCCTCCGTGACAGGGTTCTGGCTATATCTCCGTACCACGTTGTGATACGACCGACTTCTTTATTCGACTGAACGACGGCGTCCGCTGTGGACGAAGCGGATGAGTCCGCCAACGGAGCAATGGGCCTCGACCGGGTGGCGCAGCGGCACTGTGGTGCTGACAGTGTAGCGGTTTCGCCGTCCGTCCTTTTCAATGGAAAGATAGCCAGCGGCGGACAGGTCATTCACAATGCGCTGCACGGCGCGTTCGGTAATGCCGACGGCGGCGGCGACATCGCGTATACGCATCTCCGAATCGCTGGAAAGCAACAGTAAAACATGCGAGTGATTCGTCAGGAAGGTCCATGCCGCCTCCGGTTTCCCCTGCCTGCCACCCTTTGTTTTGATCGTCATAGTCGCGCCTCAATCGTGAAAGTAAATACATGTATTGCAATACATGACACTAATGTCGTATATTGTATGCACGGGCTGAATGCCCTATGCCAAAAGGAGAATCCCATGAGCGCAAAGCTTCCCGCACTTGAACATCCCCCTACACATCCTAAATGCACCGCCACCCGTATTACAGTCGCGCCGGGCGACGGCATCGGCCCGGAAATAACCGCCGCAGTGCTGGTCATCCTGTCTGCTGCCGGAGCTAATTTAGAGGCAGAGTACATGGAGGTCGGCGAGCGCGTCTACCAGGCGGGCAATACGTCCGGCATTCCAGAGGAGACGTGGGAGTCCATCCGGCGGACACGCGTGCTGCTAAAAGGGCCAATCACGACACCGCAGGGTGGCGGGTACAAGTCACTGAACGTGACGCTGCGCAAGACGCTTGGACTCTACGCCAATGTGCGGCCCTGTCAGGCATATGCGCCGTACATTCCCTCGCGGCATCCGGCGATGGATGTCGTCATTATCCGCGAGAACGAGGAAGACCTCTACGCCGGAATTGAGCATCGGCAGACCCCCGATGTGACGCAGTGCCTGAAGCTCATCACGCGGAGCGGTTCGGAGCGCATCGTTCGGTATGCCTTTGAATATGCCCGCAGACATGGGCGGAAACGGGTAACTTGCTTCACCAAAGACAACATTATGAAGATCACTGATGGACTATTCCATCGCGTGTTCGACGAGGTGGCGCGGCAGTACCCGGACATTGAGACCAGCCATCAAATTGTGGATATCGGCATGGCGAACTTTGTCCATCGACCCGAAGCCTATGACGTGGTGGTGCTCCCGAATCTTTATGGGGACATTCTTTCCGACATTGCGGCGCAGATGACCGGCTCGGTGGGCATCGGCGGCTCGGTGAACATTGGCCCCGGCGGAGCTTTGTTTGAGGCGATTCACGGCTCGGCCCCGGACTTGCCGCCCAATGTCGCCAATCCTTCTGGGCTGCTGCTGGCTGCGGTTGAGATGCTCCATCACCTTGGCAGGAGCGAGGTGGGTGAGACGGTTCACAACGCCTGGTTGGTGACGATTGAAGATGGCATCCACACGGCGGACATTGCAAACGAAGCGACGGTGGAGTGCGCCACGACCAAGCAGTTCACGCAGGCGGTTATCGAGCGGCTGGGACGGAAGCCTAAACATTTACCTGTAGCCAAATCGACGCCGCAAGCGACCCCGAACATGGACGCGCCCAAAGCAGAGCGCGCGAGCGCGGTCACGCCGTCATGGCCCGTGGAAGCGAAGGCGCTTGTAGGCGTGGATGTCTTCTTCGACTGGAACGTCGGATTGCCGGAGGAGCTGGCGACACGCCTGGAGGCTGCTGCGATGTCGGAGCTGGCGCTGAAGATGATTACCAATCGCGGCGTAAAGGTGTGGCCGAACGGGCACCCGGAAACGATCTGCACCGACCACTGGCGGTGCCGTTTTCAGGCCAGGGAACCGGGCGCGGAAATTGCGCACGCGCAGATTGTGTCGCTGCTGCACGCGCTGAATGCGGCGGGATTCGACTTCATCAAAATGGAGAACCTGTACAACTTCGACGGCAAGCCCGGTTACGCGCTCGGTCAGGGACAGTAACGATGGGAGGCCAGACGCGGCCTGTCTTCAATGCGGCCTGTTCAGGAGCGACGAATCGTGCAGACGACATCCAGCGAGGGAGGCGCGTATCAGGGGCGGCGCGTCGCACTGCTCACGCAGCATGGCAAGGAGCGGGTGATTGCGCCCGTGTTGGGGACAGCTCTGGGTTGCCGCGTGGAACGTGTGGTGGGGTACGACACAGACCTGCTGGGCACATTCACGCGGGAGATTTCGCGTTCGGGCACGCAACTCGATGCGGCGCGGAACAAGGCGCGCATTGGCATGGAGCTAGCTGGGCTGCCTCTCGGCCTCGCCAGCGAGGGCAGCTTTGGGCCTGATCCCTACACCGGGATGTTTCCCTGGAACGTGGAGATGATTGTCTGGATCGACGATACGTTGGGCATCGAAGTGGTCGGCGTATCGTCGGGCAAGGCTAATTTCTCTCATCTGCTTACCGCCAATTGGGAGGAGGTTGAGAGATTCGCTTGCGCCGTGGGCTTTCCCGAACATTGCCTGGTGGTGCGCCCGCAGCAGCAGGAGGATGCACGCATTCGCAAGGGCATCGCCGACTGGAAGACGCTGCGTGAAGTTTTCCTTTGGGCCTGCGGCGAAGCAAGCAACGGGTGCGTTTTTCTGGAAACCGATACGCGGGCCGATAGAAATCCCACGCGCATGGAGCGGATTGGTCAAGCCGCGCAAGACCTTGCGCGCAAGCTTTGCAGCCTTTGCCCCATCTGCGATGCACCCGGCTTCCAATTGGCTGAGCGCGTTCCCGGCCTACCTTGCGAGGATTGTGGCGCTCCCACCCGCGAAGCCAGAGCAGAGATTCACCGTTGCGTCCGATGCGGCCATCAAGTAACAGTAGAGCGCCTGGAAAAAGCGGCGGCAGCGGGCCGCTGCGACCGCTGCAATCCGTGAGCCTACGATGCGGAGGGGATGCTGACTGCAAGCAACGGGGCGCAGTACGTCTATGACAGCCCGCTCCTTTGTTAGCATGAGAGCAGTACGCACACGGGAGGAAATCACGATGACAGAAGCACTGGCGCCTGCAGAGACAACCCAGCACGCCCAATCCCAAGCGAAGGCCCAACCCTCCGCACAAGCGCCCAAGGCAGTGAAGCGGCAGATCGTTTCCTTCCAGTTTTTGAAAATTCTTCCCGAATGGCGTCGCCTGCCTGCGGAGGAACGCGCGGCTCACAAGCGCGCTTTTGCCCAGGTGATTGAGCGCTGGAATCAGGTGGACAAGTTTGCCACCATCACCTATTCCACAGTGGGGATGCGCGGCGATTGCGACATGGCTCTTTGGCGCATCTGCTACACCGTGGATGAGATCAACCAGATGACGGCGGAGCTTTTTGCCACGCCGCTGGGCGGCTATCTGCAAACGGCGCACAGCTTTCTGGCCATGACCAAGCGCTCGCAGTATCTGATCGGCCATGAACATGAGGGCCAGAGCGATTCCCGCGGCATCATCAACCCCGGTGGCCAGAAATATATCTTCATCTATCCATTTTGGAAGACACGCGCTTGGTATCTGCTCCCCCCTGAAGAGCGGCAGCGCCTAATGGCAGAGCATATCCGCATCGGTCATCTTTACCCTCGCGTCAAGCTCAATACCACCTACTCTTTTGGATTGGACGATCAGGAATTTGTGGTGGCCTTCGAGACCAACTACCCGGAGGATTTTCTCGATCTGGTGCAGCAACTGCGCGAGACCGAGATCAGCGCCTATACGTTGAAGGATTTCCCCATCTTCACCTGCGCGCGCATGTCTCCGGCGGAGATGCTGGATCGTCTGGGATAGGCGACGATGCCCAGGCGCAAGGCTGCCAGAAAACGCTTTGGCGCTGCATCGGATATTGCGCCGGAGCGCGTGGCGGCGATCCTGTCGCGCCTTGACAGAAAATATCCCAAGGCGCGCTGCGCGCTGCATCATCGCAATGCGTGGGATCTGCTGGTTGCCACCATCCTTTCTGCGCAGTGTACCGACGCGCGCGTCAATCTGGTTACGCCGGAACTCTTTCACCGCTTTCCCACCCCGGCAGCGATGGCCGCCGCTGCTCTGCCGGAGTTGGAATCGCTGGTTCATACCACGGGATTTTTTCGTAACAAGGCAAAAAACATTCGCGGCGCAGCCCAGCGCATCGTTGATGAATTTGGGGGCAACGTTCCGGCATCGATGGAGACCTTGCTTACGCTGCCCGGCGTGGCGCGCAAGACGGCGAACGTTGTTCTGGGATCGTGGTTTGGCGTTGCTGCTGGCGTCGTTGTGGATACGCACGTCCTGCGCATCTCGCGTCGCCTGGGACTGACGAGCAACACCGCGCCGGAAAAGGTTGAGCAGGATTTAATTCGCATCCTTCCGCAGGAGCGCTGGATCGACTACTCCCATCAGATCATTCGTCTGGGGCGCGAGATTTGTATCGCGCGCAAACCCCGCTGCGCCGACTGCCAACTCGAAGACCTTTGCCACTCCGGCGACAAAACCTGGAGATCGTCGTAGCGATTCAAACAGAAAATGTCTGTGTCTATACCCTACTTCTTCCATATTTTTTAGGGGCGATGCTATTTTTTTCTTGACAACCGTTACCAATAAGGGGCACAGTAACCGGAGATGCCCTGTTTCATGTGCATCGAGTGTCCCGCTCTGGCACTCTGCGGTACCTGATATGGCAACAGCAATGGCCCCCGTGGCTTCACGGGATGTATTTCGTTGTGATTACTGCTCCTTGGTGCAATTCCGCGCCACCAACGCTTTGTGTAGGCGCTGCCACAAGCCCTTGGAAGTCGAGGAACCAAAACCGCTTCCCATCCCCACGGAGATGGCTCCTCGTGTGCAAGCCGCTCCGCAGAGCGGTTCTGCGGTTGCCGTGCGCATTCGCGAAATTCGCAGCCAGCGCTGTCTAAGCCAGCGTCAATTGGCGGCTAAGATGGAGGTTCCCAGAACCTACATTTCCAAAGTGGAGAATGGTCGCGCCCTGCCTACGTTGGCATCGCTGGAGCGTCTGGCCGTGGCGCTGTCCGTACAGTTGGGCGACCTGGTTCAAGACAATTACAGCCAGCGGCAGCAGGAGATCACCTCGCTGATGTCTGACCCCTTTGTCTCGGAGATCAGTCTCTGGGTACCCAAGCTGGACGCATTGCAGCGCTCGGCGGTTCTCAATCACCTTCGGGAGATGGCGTCCGGCCAACGCAAGACGGCATAAATGTGGCGCTCTAAGAGATTGTCCATTCGATCCAGACCAGAGAAGCGGATTGCGAGAGCGTCCAGTTTTTCTGGGAGGGGCCGAATGGGCGACCTCAAGCGCGTTTGGGGTGGGACGTGTTAACGATTCGACATAGGCGGTAAGGGTTTGGGGCAACTTGAAATCCAAACCTGGCGGAGAGGGGGGGATTCGAACCCCCGATAGCCTTGCGACTATGTCTGATTTCGAGTCAGGTGCATTCAACCGGGCTCTGCCACCTCTCCGAACTTTTATCCTACCGGAATTTCATCTCTTTCGAAAATTGTCTGAAAGATATCCCCGCGCCAGCCGAAAGATAGGGGGCTGCCCACTGGCGGGCGCACTACACTTTCCATAGAGCGAGTGGATCGTAACGTCGCCTGCGGGATGTCCAATGAAAAAAATCTCAATTTTACAAAGTTTTTCTTGCCTGGCCGTGTGCCTTTCACTGGCTGCGTGCGGGAAAAAGTTCAACCCTGCTGCGGGCGCTCCTCCAGCGACACAAGTCATGGAAACCGGCAATATGAGCTTGTTTGCCGTTGCTCATCCCGATCAATTTCCCTTGATTGCCGCCAGTGAAATAGATGCTCCCGCAGAGTTGAATGTGACGGGTACGGTTACGCCCGACGTCTCCCGTGAAGTTCCCGTCATCTCGCTGGCCAGTGGTCGCGTGGTCGATATTCGGGCACGTCTGGATGACAATGTGCGCAAGGGCCAGTTGCTGCTCAAAGTACAAAGCCCGGACATCACGAACGCATTCGACACCTATCTGAAGGCGAAAAATGACGAGATGCTCGCCAACAAAGCGTATGTCCGCGCCAAAGACCTTTACGATCATGGAGCCATTGCTCTGGGCGTACTGGAGCAGGCCGACGACACGGAAAAGGACGCGCAGGCCGATCTTGAGGCGGCAGACAATCAATTGGATATACTCGGCGTAAAAAAGGACAACCCATCGAGCATCGTCAATGTCTATGCGCCGATCTCCGGGGTCATCGTCGCGCAGAATGTAACCAACGCTGCAGCCGCAGGTGTCACCTACTCCGGGTCATCAACGCTCTTCACCGTCGCCGATCTTTCCACCGTCTGGATTCTTTGCGATGTGTATGAGAACGATATTCCCAAGGTGCATCTGGGGCAGCTTGCGACGATCCATCTGGATGCGTATCCCGGCAGGGTGCTCACCGGCCACATCAGCGACATTGGCCCAATCCTCGACCCCAGCATTCGCACGGCCAAGGTTCGCATTGAGGTACACAATCCCGGCATTCTGAAGCTGGGCATGTTTGTCACGGCAACCTTCCAGAGCCGAACCAAAGAAGTTCATGCCGTCGTGCCCGCATCCGCAGTGCTGCACCTGCATGATCGCGACTGGGTTTTTGTCCCGGCAGATGGAAATCGCTTCCGTCGCGTAGAAGTACAGGGCGGCAACATGCTTCCGGGCAATATGCAGGAGATTCTCTCCGGGATTGATGCTGGCCAGCCTGTGGTCTCCAAGGCGCTTGATGTGGAAGCTACGTTGGAGGCGCAATGATTCGTCGCCTTGTCGATTTTGCGCTGCAAAATCGCTTTCTTGTGCTCGCAATTGCAGTGCTGCTGTTCGCGTGGGGAGCGATCTCGTTCCACCGACTTCCCGTCGAAGCCTATCCAGACGTTGCGAACAACTATGTTGATGTCATCGCGCAGTGGCCTGGAATTTCTGCCGAGCAAATCGAGCAACAAGTCACGATCCCGCTTGAAACTGCAATGAACGGGATTCCGGGAGTTGTCCATGTTCGCTCGTGGTCAATTTTCGGACTCTCGACCGTGGAAATGGTTTTTGGCGAAGACACGACAGACTTCGAGAACCGGGAACGAGTTCTGGAACGGCTTTCGCAGGCCACGTTGCCGCCGGGTGTGGTTCCACAGATGGGTACAGACTGGAGTCCAGTCGGCCAGATATATTTCTACACGCTACAAAGCACGAACCCAGAGTACGACGTGATGAATTTGAAGTCGCTCGAAACCTGGGTGGTCGAAAAAAATCTGAAGTCCGTTCCTGGGGTTGTGGATACCAATCCGTTCGGCGGCCCTACTCGCGAATATCAGGTTCGCCTCGACCCGGACAAGCTGGTTTCCTACGGACTCAGTATCGCCCAGGTGGAGCAGCAACTCGCAAACAACAATGTCAATGCTGGCGGCAGCTTTATTGAAGATGGGTTGCAGCAGATCAACGTTCGGGAAGTGGGTCTGGTCAGAAACATCCAGGATATAGAAAACACCGTCATCACCACCAAGAGCGGCACTCCGCTCCGGGTAAAAGACATTGCCGTTGTTACGCAGGGGCCGGAGATTCGGCTGGGTCAGTTTGGCCGGGCGATTCGTCGCGATGACGGAAAAATCATAGATGACGGCGATGTGGTTTCCGGGATTGCGCTCCTGCAAAAGGGAGCGGATGCGCAGCCTGTTCTGGAGGGCATCCACAAAAAAGTTCGGGAACTGAATGACCAGATTCTGCCGAAGGGCGTGAAGATTGTCCCCTTCATAGATCGAAGCGACCTGCTGCATTTTACGACCCACACCGTTCTGCACAACCTGGGCGAGGGAATTGTTCTGGTTGTCATTATTCTCTTTCTCTTTCTCGGCAATGTGCGCGGCGCGCTCATCGTTGCGCTCACCATTCCATTCTCTCTACTGTTCGCTGCGATTTGTCTGGATATCAAGCATATTCCGGCCAATCTGCTCTCTCTGGGCGCGCTGGATTTTGGCATGGTTGTCGATGGCACCGTGGTGATGGTGGAAAACATTGTCCGCCATCTTGGGCGCAAAGAGGAGGAGGACGGAAGAACGCCGCGCGAGCGCATTCGGGAAGCGGCGCATGAGGTACAGCGACCCGTTTTCTACGCGATCCTAATTATCATCACAGCCTATTTGCCGATTTTTACATTGCAGGCCGTGGAAGGAAGACTCTTTCGGCCTATGGCATGGACTGTGGCCTTTGCGCTGCTGGGCGCTCTGATCTTTTCCGTGATCGTTGCTCCCGTCCTCTCCAGTTTTCTATTCCGAAAGGGCGCAACAGAGTGGAAAAATCCGGTGATGGAATCCATTACTGTGCGTTACCGGAAGAGTGTCACCTGGGCCATTCATCATCGCAGTCTTACCGTAGGCGTGGGCGTGGCCAGCCTGTTTCTTGCAATCTACCTTGCCTTCGGTGGCGTCATCGGCTCAGAATTTCTTCCGCATCTGGATGAGGGCGCGCTGTGGGTGCGCGGCACTCTGGCCCAGAGCGCAGGCCCCAGTGAGGGTATCCGTATCGCCAATCAGGCGCGAATCCTGCTTTGCTCGTTTCCTGAAGCGACCGAGTGTACCAGTCAGACAGGTCGCCCGGATGACGGGACAGATCACACGGGATTTTTTAATACAGAGTATTTCGTGGGACTGAAGCCGAAGGAGCAATGGCGTCCCGTCTTTCATCAAAACAAAGACAATCTGATCGCCGCCATGAGTCAGCAGCTTCAAAAGAAAATCCCCGGCGTGATCTGGGGATTCTCACAGCCGATTGAAGACAACATGGAGGAGGCTGTCAGCGGAGTCAAAGGGGAGCTTGCCACCAAAGTCTATGGCGATGACCTGCATGTGCTGGAGGACAAGGCAAACCAGGTTGCGGCTATTATGAGCCATATTAAAGGCATTACAGACCTCGGAGTCTTTCAGGTTACTGGCCAGCCTGACTTGGACTTTGTGGTGGATCGTCAGGCGGCGGCGCGCTGGGGCATCAACGTGGCGGATGTGCAGGACGCGATCCAGACCGCTGTTGGAGGCAATGCTCTGACGCAGGTGCTGCGGGGTGAGCAGGTGTACAACCTCACGCTGCGCTATCTCCCCCAGTACCGGGATACCAGCGAAGCTATCAAAGACATCCGGCTGTTATCGCCGTCGGGCGAACGTGTATCGCTGGCGCAGCTTTGCAAGATACGAGAAGCAGACGAAGGCTCCGAAATTTACCGCGAAAATAACCAGCGCTATGTTGCGATTAAGTACAGCGTGCGCGGTCGCGCCCTTGGCGACACGGTACGAGAGGCCATCCAGAAGGTGGACGCTCAAGTGCAACTTCCACGCGGATATCACATCACATGGGAGGGAGAGTACCAAAGCGAAGTACGCGCAGAAGCGCGGATGCTCATCATCGTGCCGTTAACCGTTCTGCTGATTTTCATCATTCTGTATTCGATGTACAAATCTTTTAAGTGGGCACTGCTGATCTTGGCCAACGTGGCGATGGCGCGTGTCGGTGGACTACTTGCACTGCTGATTACACATACCAACTTCAGCGTTTCGTCTGGTGTTGGTTTTCTCGCGCTGTTCGGTGTCTCCGTGCAAACCGGTGTCATCATGCTGGAGTATATCAACCAACTGCGCGTTCGCGGCAACACAATTGAAGAATCCGCAGTGGAGGGCGCAGTGCTTCGGCTGCGTCCCATTATGATGACCATGCTTGTGGCGACGCTGGGCCTGCTGCCTGCCGCCATGTCTCATGAAATCGGTTCGGACTCGCAGCGACCTTTCGCCATTGTGATCGTGGGCGGATTGATTGCCGACCTGGTGATGAGCATCTTCCTGCTGCCCACGCTCTACGTCTGGATATCCAGGGATGAAGATATTCTTCCCACTCCAGAGACGGAATTTGAGAACTGAGGCTGATCCACATGCATATTTTGGACAAGGAAACATTGATAATGACTCAGAAAAAAATATCGACCACAAGGATGCCAATTCTCCTTTGGGCGTTGACGATGGGAATGGTTCTGCTGTGCTTTTTGACCGCCAACGCGCAAACGCAAAATCCTTCTGCCGCTCCACTCACACTGCAACAAGTAGTGGCTATCGCGCGCGCAAAAAATCCTACGCTGCTGGCCGCCGAGCAAAACATTTTGTCCGTCAGAGCGCAGGAGACCCAGGCAGGCGTGCGTCAAAATCCTTACTTCACGGCGTATGGAACGAACGTTACGAATCCGGCAAACTCCAACACTCCATACATGTACAGCCTTCAGTTGGCCCGCCTGTTTGAGCGCGGACAGAAACGACGCTGGCGTCTCGACAGTGCGCGATCAACGACCGCGCAGACCCTGGATTTGTATCAGGATCAGGAGCGGCAGGTGATTCTCCAGGTCAAAACGGCTTTCACAAATATGCTGCTGGCCAAGGCCGCGCTCAAGCTCGCCACAGACAATCTCGCCGATTTTCGACACGAGCTCGACATCAGCCGCGAGCGCTACAAGACCGGCGACCTCGGCAAGCTGGACTACGAGCGGCTGGATTTGCAGCTTGCTCAATTTGAGACTGATGAATCCACGGCAGAACAAAATTTGGCACAGACCAGCGACCAACTTCAAACGCTGCTTGGCTATGAAAAACCCAGCAGCACGTTTGATATTGTCGGCAATATCATTCCGCCCGTGCTCACGCTCACGCTGCCGGAGCTGGAACAACGCGCCTTGACGGCCCGCCCGGATTATCAGGCAGCGCAGGTTGCGGTTCGCGTGGCCGATGCCAACGTCAAGCTTGCCTATGCGAACGGAACAACCGACCCGACGCTTGAGGGTGAATATGACCACAGTGGGTACCAAAATAGCTTTGGATTTTACGCCACCATCCCGATTCGCATCTTTGATCGCAATCAGGGCAACAAGGCCACCTCCAAATATCAGGCCCAGGCCATTCGATTTTCGGAAATAGCGGCGCGCAATCAGGTCTTCTCCGACGTGGATCAGGCATGGGTGGGCTACACCACGTCGAAGGTCTTGTCCGACCGATATCAGGGGCATTATCTGGACGAAGCGAAGGACGTGCTTGCCATCGCGCAATTTGCGTATGAGCACGGCGGTCTTGCTCTCATTGATTATCTGAATGCGCTGCAAGATGATCGTTCCACCAGCCTAAATGCGCTTACCGCCTACGCGCAGACATGGATCGCCATTCATCAACTTAGCTATACAACCGCGACCGAGGTTGTACCATAAAAAAAACGATTTTCTACCGCGGAAAGTTCTGCGGACACAACTCTGAATTTTGTGAGATTCTTAAATGTATGCTGCATCCTGATCGACTCTTCCCGTCAGATCCTGCCGCGCTGGCGATTGCGCGGCGATTGCACGCCGCAATTCGAGATTTGCCCATCCTCAGTCCGCATGGGCATACCGAGGCGCGATGGTTTGCCGAGAACCAGCCATTTGCCGATCCGGCCACTCTCTTCATCAAGCCCGACCACTACATCTTTCGGATGCTCTACAGCCAGGGCATTCCCTTGGAGCGAATGGGCATCGGGCAAGGCGAGATCGAAGATCCAAGAGCCGTCTGGAGGATATTTGCCGAGCACTACTATCTTTTTCGTGGCACGCCTACGAGGCTCTGGCTGAACTATGCTTTTCAGGAATTGTTCGGGTTGCGAAAAATTCTTACCGCGCAAACCGCCGATTTGTACTACGACACGATCCAGGAAAAATTGGCCACGCCTGAATTTTTGCCCCGCGCCTTGTATGAACGCTTTTGTATTGAGGTTCTGGCAACGACGGATTCTCCGCTGGATGATCTGGAATTCCATCGCCAATTGAAGCATTCAGGATGGCGCGGAAAAATTCTTCCCACGTTTCGTCCTGACCCTGTCGTCGATCCTGACTTTGACGGCTTTGTGTCCAACATTGAACGGTTGGGCGCTGTGGCAAAGGAAGACACCGCAAGTTGGAGCGGTTATCTGGCTGCATTGCGAAAGACTCGTGAACGCTTCCGTTTGCTGGGATGTACGGCCACAGATCATGGACATCCAACAGCGGCCACCGCAGACCTGGGCCGCGAAGCTGCCGCCGCGCTTTTTGATCGCGTTCGATCCGGTTCCGCATCTGCCGCCAACAGGGAACTTTTTCGCGCCCAAATGCTGACAGAAATGGCGGCCATGAGTTTGGAGGATGGTCTGGTCATGCAGATTCATCCCGGAAGCCTGCGCAACCACAATGCGGCGCTCTACCAACGCTTTGGGCAGGACATCGGGGCTGACATTCCCGCACCCACCGATTATGTCCACAATTTGCGACCGTTGTTGCATCGCTTTGGCAATGAGCCGAAGCTGTCGATCATCCTGTTTACCTTGGACGAATCCACCTACAGCCGGGAGCTGGCCCCACTTGCCGGGCATTATCCTTGTCTCAAACTTGGGCCACCCTGGTGGTTCCACGACAGCCCGGAGGGAATGTTGCGCTTCCGTGAATCCACGACGGAGACGGCTGGTTTCTACAACACTGTTGGATTTAACGACGACACGCGCGCATTCCTTTCCATTCCGGCGCGGCATGACGTAGCTCGCCGGGTCGATTGTGCCTACCTTTCCAAGCTGGTTGCAGACCATCGCCTGGAAGAGGACGAAGCGCATGAGATCGCGTTTGATCTTGCTTATCGCTTTGTCGCTTCCACATACCGACTTACGAAGAATGGTTAGTGTGGAGACAGATGTAATTTATTCCTGTGCCTGTGTCTCCTCCAACCGCACCGGCCCAATCAGCCCAGAGGGCATCAGCCCATTGGCCGTGTTGGTTATCTCTGGCCGATAGTTTTTACTCAGCCCTTGCGCCGCCAAGGCGTTGAAGAGCGTATTGACGACGGTGATCTGAAGCGTGTTCTCGCCGACATGCAACAGTGGAGTTACATCTGCCTTGTACGGTTGCAGCAGCAGCACCGGCCCGGCTTTTCCGTTGATGGAGATTTCGGCAACATCCTTCACGTCGCCGAGATCAAGCAGTATTCGATGATGGCTGCTCAGGAGATTCGCAGGCACGGTGAACGTGGTGGTGTACTGCCCACGCCCGGAGAAATTCTTTAACTGGTCGTTCATTGTCCAGTCTTCTAAATTTGGCAGTTCCATGTTGATTGTTTCAGGATGGCTCCCCGGCCCCATTCCCACGCCGTGGAATTTCCATCCATTCTGACCCACAGCAATCTGAACAGATGGCGGGGTTGGAGGAGACATTTTTACAGGGATTCCCGTTGGGTTTCCGCTTGGATCGAAGACCAGAAGCACCGATCCATACGGATCAATATCCAGCGGCAACTGCACGGTCTTTCCAATTCTTTCAAATTGAGCCAGTGGCCGGATCGTTCCTGTCCACGGATTCCATATCTCCGGCGTGCCGAGCGCCGTACAGTCAATCTTGGTTCGCTTCTCTGCATCGTTGGGATTGCGCAGGAAAAAGATGTCGAGCTTTCCAATGCGCTTCTCGATAAAGGGCACGGGCTGTCCTTCAAAATGCAGATTGGGCGAGACAGATGCGCTCAGAATGCGGATGGCATCGGACGGGCCTGCGGCGATGTGGATGGTTTTGTTCGCCAGAATTTTTTGTAGGGGGTAGGGCATGTCTTTGCCTGGAACCTTGCCATCGACAGCCGGTGGTTCCACCTTGGGCGCGCGCCCCACAAAGAGAATGGGAAGTCCACTTTCCGCAAACGTTATCAGCCGATCTGAAAGTTCCTCAGAAATGGACTTCTGATTTGGGAGGATCAGGACTTCATAGCTTGTGCCTCCGGGCGAGACCAGCTTGCCGTCTACGATCTTGCACCGCAGCAGCGTGTAGGCATCAATGTGATCGAAGTTGTATCCGGCTGCCATGAGGCGCGTATCAATTTCAGGTTCGGGCGGAGCGGGTTCAACAGCGTCATAGGCAAGCGTTCCGCGATAGAGCGCAACTGGAACCACGGTGCTACCAGCCTGGGAGATATATTGCAGCCGGGTAATGTACTCGTTCAGGCGGGGAAGATAGGGCCAAAACGTGTTGTGCTGATTCATGTCAGAGGAAAACGCGCCTTCCAGCGCAAACGGGTGCCAGCCCGGCTCTGGGCGATCCATGTACTCGTATGGGTAGCCGTGATAAATAATTTCGTTGATCCCGGCGGTGAACAACTCATCGGCATAGCGCTTGATTTTTTCTGGAGTCGTCTGATACGCCTTGCCATGCCAGACAAAACTTTCGCTGGATACAATGTTCCGCCCATACAAATCCGCAGCAGAGGAAGCCATTTTTAGAAAGTCATAGCGGCCATTGTCGTATAAATCTTCCGTCTCCGGAATGCTGGACGCGCCATAAACGCGAAGCAGGTCGGTGGGCGACCCATGTGCCTGCACACGCGACAACAGGTTATTGTTCGCGGCCCACTGGATGAAAGGCGAGTAAAAATTGTCGATCATAATATCGGAGACCGTCTGCCAGTAATCCTGACGAACGCGATCTCCAATTCCAGGAATGTTGTAGAGCGGCAATCGGGCAGAGGTGGAGCCATACCGCTTTCCAAAACCGGGAACCTTTAGAATGGGCAAAAATGGCGTGAGATCGTACCCGCGCCGCTTGCGGAACTCTTCGAGAAAATTGTCGCTCCAGTAAAGCTCGGCGCGTACCTCCAGGCTGTCGCAGAAGATGGCCCGCATCCCTTTGCCAAAGAACTGGCCATCGTACTGTTTGGCTGTGCCACCGACGTGTTGGGCGTAGGCATCAAATGCCTGCTTGTTCATGTGATCCAAAACGAGTTGCGGCCCCACTCCGGCACCGCCCACGACGGTCTGTCCGGTAGGCAATTCTTTGAAGGCGAATACTTGCCATGTTCCCGCGGGTACATCCCAGTCCAGCGTTCCATCGGGCAGCATGTGGCTTGTCAGCACCACGGAGGTTCCGGGATCCAACTGGCCCGTTTGTTTGACCTGCGGGCGTTGTTTTACGGTTTGGCCGGGATAGAGTTGCACCCTGTCGCCTCGAACGGCGACTACGGCCACTAATTTTTCTCGTTTCTGGAAGCGCTCAAGCCAGCCCGCCGGAAGGGTACGATCCGTGGCGATGTCTGGGTTGAGTTCAGGCATTTGTATTTTTTCGTGGAAATGAACTGGCCCGCGAATGGTCTGATGCGCCGATTTCAACTGTACCGAGGCCAACTCCGGGGTAATGGCGCCAGCGCCGCCGAAGGGCCATCCAGAACCAAAGGTATAGTCCAGCCACATTCCGCGCGCATGCGCTTCTTCCAGCGCGGCCTGCATGTGGGCGAAGAAGGTCGGCGTCAGGTAATCGTTGACCCGCTTTCGCGTTTTATTGGACATCTTTGGATCAAGCCCGATGATGAAGGGTTGAATTTCAGCGCCGCCAAAATTGGCTTGATCGAGAAGACGCACCTCTCTGCGTAGCTCGGCATCGGTTACGTCGCCGCCAGGCCACCACCATCGCACCATAGGTCGATAGGCCTTGGGTGGATTCTGAAAATTCTGGCGTACATTCGGAACTGTATTCTGGGCTGACAGCGGAAGACATACAGCCAAACAAAGTAGACCGGGCGCAAATCGCTTCACAAGCTGGCTCCGTTTCGAGACCTGATGGATAACTCTGAGAATAAGCATACCAGTCTCTACGTTTGGGGAGCATCCGAATACGTCCGCGTTTTGAAGGGGCGCGACTTCAGTCCATCTGTAATTCGTGGGGAGTACATTATGTACAGGCAGGAAGAAACGAGGCTGCATGTCATCGGGAAAATCCAAATCCACAGCGCTTGCAGTTGGAGGTTTGGCGGCGATTCTCGCCTCTACTTGCTGCCTGGGGCCGCTGCTGCTGATTACCCTTGGGTTCAGCGGAGCCTGGATTGGCAACCTGACAAAGCTGGAACCCTATCGTCCCATCTTTCTTGGCATTGCGCTGGTCGCCATGTTCTTTGGCTGGCGGCGCATTTACCGTCCTGCCGCGAACTGCAAGCCCGAAGATGTCTGCGCGCTGCCGCAAACACAACATTTCTACAAAGTTCTGTTCTGGATTGTTGCCGCGCTGGTGTTGATTGCGATGACCTTTCCATACTTCGCGCCACTTTTCTACTAAAGGGAGAAAACTTGTGAAGGCTTTCAAGAAGTTGTTCGCTTTTCTGATGCTCGCCACTGCGCTTCCCGTTCTGGCGGCAACTAAAACCGTCACGCTGGCCGTGCCTTCGATGGACTGCCCGATGTGTCCTGTCACCGTGAAGAAGGCTCTCAAAGCGGTTCCTGGAGTTTCCAGCGTTGCCGTCAGCCTTGCAAAGAAAGACGCTGTTGTGAGCTTCGATGATGCCAAAACATCTGTACCCGCACTCATCAAAGCGACCACCAATGCAGGCTATCCTTCGACACTGCAAAAGTCGGCAAAATAATGTGTTTCAGCGAGTAGGGTTCAAAGCGTGTGACGACCCAAAAACAGCACGACTGTTGTGCCGGGTAAGCTGCAATCGGACAATGTACTCTTCGAGGAACCGCGAAAGGCGACTGTGCGCCAGCGGATTGCCCGCCGTCCCCACGGTAGAGAATCCTCTTATATGTCCAGATTCTTTACGTCCAGCGCATTTTCTTCGATAAACTTGCGGCGCGCCTCGACATCCTCGCCCATCAGCGTGGAGAAGATTTGTTCCGTCTCGGCAATATCCTCCAGCCGGACTTGCAGCAGCGTGCGCCGTTCCGGATCCATCGTCGTTTCCCAAAGCTGTGAGCTGGTCATTTCGCCCAGCCCCTTGTAGCGCTGCACCTGATACTCGCGGCGGCCCTGCTCGATGACGTATTCAAACAGTTCACGCGGCGTGGATTTCTCCACCGGCTCCTGCGGCCCCTTTGCGGAGCGCTTGGCTGCTGGTTTGGCCGCCTGTGTTTCCGCGCCCGCTTCGGTGCCAGCTTCGGCATCGGCTTCTTCCGCCTCGGCTGCGGCCTGGGCCTGGGATTTGGTGACGTACTCAATCAGAAACGGTGGCTCCAACTGCTCTTTAATAAGCGCATACTTGGCCATCATCTGCCGATACTCCGGGGAACTGGCCAGCGTCCAGTCGATGCGCCGCTCTGCGCCTTGCGCGTCGGTAAAGCTCAGCGAGAAGGTCTGGTGTTCCTCGTCATGCGCTGGCGCGTGGACGGCCTTGAACTGATATTGCTTGGCCATCTTTCCCAGCTCTTCATGCAGGCGCTCGATCTTTGCCGGAGCGCTTCCTAGCTGGCCTTCAAAGTCCACGCGCTTGACCAACTCCAGCTTGGCCAGCAGGGAAGTGACCTGTTCATTGCGCAGGCGCTTGTCCACCTTCTCAAAAAAGCCGAGGTATTCATTCAACTGCGCCATAAACTTGGTGAGCGTCGCGCCCTCCAGCTTGCTGGCGCTCTCGCCGTGCCGGACGGTCATGCCGTCGGAGGCGCGCTTCACCATCACGCGCACAAATTCGCGGTCATCCTTAATATATTGCTCGAACTTTCCTTTTTTGATGCGATAGAGCGGCGGCTGCGCGATGTAGACATGGCCGCGTTTGATTAGCTCCGTCATGTGGCGGAAGAAAAATGTCAGCAGCAGAGTGCGGATGTGCGAGCCGTCCACGTCGGCATCGGTCATCAGAATCAGCTTGCCGTAGCGCAGCTTGGAGACATCGAAGTCATCCTTGCCAATGCCGCAGCCGAGCGCGGTAATCATGGCGCGAATTTCCTCATGGCCCAGCATCTTGTCGTAGCGGGCTTTTTCGACGTTTAGAATTTTTCCCTTCAGCGGGAGAATGGCCTGGTAGCGGCGGTCGCGCCCTTGCTTCGCCGTGCCGCCTGCCGATTCGCCTTCGACCAGATAGAGTTCGCAACGTTCCGGGTTGCGTTCGCTGCAATCGGCCAGCTTGCCGGGCAGTCCGCCGCCGTCGAGCGCGCCTTTGCGCCGTGTCAGATCGCGGGCCTTGCGTGCCGCCTCTCTCGCGCGCGCGGCCTCAATCGCCTTGTTGATGATGCGCCGCGCCACGGGAGGATTCTGTTCCAGAAACATGCCCAGCCGTTCATTGATAAACGCCTGCACAATGCCAGCGATATCCGAGTTGAGCTTGCCCTTGGTCTGGCCTTCAAACTGTGGCTGCGGCAGCTTCACGCTGATGACCGCGACCAGCCCCTCGCGCACATCGTCGCCGGAGAGATTTTCTTTTACATCCTTGAACAGGCCCATCTGCTGCCCGGCGCTGTTGATGGTGCGCGTCAGCGAGGTGCGAAAACCCGACAGATGCGAGCCGCCGTCCACAGTGTTGATGTTGTTGGCGAAGCTGAAGACCGTCTCCGAGTAGCCATCGTTATATTGCAGCGCGATCTCCATTACCACATTGTCGCGCTCGGCCTCCATATAGATGGGCTTGTCGTGCAGCGTCTGCTTGCCGCGATTCAAATGCTTGATGAACTCGGCAATGCCGCCGGTGTATTTGAACTCTGTGCGTCGCGCTTCGCCCGTCTTGGCGTCGGTGGCGCGCTCGTCGGTCAGAGTGATCTCCAGACCCTTGTTCAGAAAGGCCAGTTCGCGCAGTCGTTGCGCCAGCGTGTCGTAGTTGTATTCAGTGACGGTAAAAATGGTGTGATCCGGCAAAAAGTGAATCTTGGTGCCGCGCTTCTTGCTGGTTCCGGCCATGCGCAGGCCGCTGACGGGAATGCCGCGCGCGTAATCCTGCTCGTAGGTGTGGCCGTCGCGCCAAATCTCCACGTCGAAGGTTTCGCTGAGCGCGTTGACGCAGGAGACACCCACGCCATGCAAACCGCCCGACACCTTATATGTGGAGGAATCGAATTTGCCGCCCGCGTGCAGCTTGGTCAGCACCACCTGCACGGCAGGCAGGCGCTCGCCGCCCGGCAGCGTCATCTCGTCCACGGGAATGCCGCGACCGTCATCCACCACGGTAACGGAGTTATCGACGTGGATGGTGACTTCAATTTTGTTGGCGTGGCCAGCCAGGGCCTCGTCCACGGAGTTGTCCACGACCTCATAGACAAGATGGTGCAGGCCCATCTCGCCCGTCGAGCCAATATACATGGCTGGACGCAGCCGGACAGCCTCCAGACCTTCCAGCACTTTGATGCTGTCGCCAGTGTAGTCGGCGCTGTTGGCTGCCGCGCGCGCCTTGTTGCTGGCGGCAATGGTACTGGCGATGACGGCGGCAGAGGTCTCTTCGCCAGCGGGTTCCACAGTGGGGGCGTCCATCAGTGTGAGCGATGCGTCTTGCGTGGCAGAATCTTTCCGGGACATGGGACTCCAGCAGTGATTTTTCAGCGCAGGAGCATCTTTGGGAAAGAATCACGGCAACCACTTGATTCCCAAAGGCTTGAGCGCGAAAAACAACGGTCGTTAACTATCCTCTATAGTAGCACGTCCGCAGGCGAAATGTTCGCAGCGCGGCGATCTATTTTGAGTGACGCAGAACTGCCCACACCCTCAAATGCCGTCATTCTGAGTGAAGCGCAGCGGAGCGAAGAATCCAGAGAATCTTCGCAGGGGAAATGCTGTTTATTCCACGCCAGCACCGTCTGGATTCTTCGCTGCGCTCAGAATGACACCTCGTTTTTTATGTCGAAATTCGCAGCGTGGCGATCTATTTTGAATGACGCAGAACTGCCCACACTCCCAAATGCCGTCATTCTGAGTGAAGCGTAGCGGAGCGAAGAATCCAGAGAATGTTTGCCGGGGAAATGCGGTTTGTTCCACGCCAGCACCGTCTGGATTCTTCGCTGCGCTCAGAATGACACCTCGTTTTTTATGCCGAAGCTCGCAGCGTAGCGATCTATTTTGAATGACGCAGAACTGCCCACACCCCCAAATGCCGTCATTCTGAGTGAAGCGCAGCGGAGCGAAGAATCCAGAGAATGTTTGCCGGGAAAAGCGTGCAGCAAAAGCGGTGCATTACGTGTCGGCTATTGACGACACCGGATAACCCACAAAGTACCGTGACGGGAGTCATTCAAGTTTGAAGAATCTCTGTATCTGGCTCAAAACAGGAAGCTTAACCCTACCCTACCACTATACTCCGAATTAGAAAGTGCGCAAGCACAAAATTAAAAATCTTTCTAATTCCTGAAAGGAATTTCCCATTATGAAAATTATCGTTCGCGCCCTTGCCCTTGGAATGCTCCTCACAGGTTTCGTCGCCGATCATTACGTCTCCGCCAAGACCACCTCCAGCGTGAAAACCGTCATGGTCGCCTCCAGCGCAAATCCGATACCGTTCTGTAATCCGGGAACTGTTTGCTTCTAGCTCGGTAACTAAAGTTTGTTACTGATCGGTCATATTGGGTGAATTTTCTTGCCATGCACCCTCGGTTTCGCGTAACCTAGCGGAACTCGGGGTGCATCGTGCTATGAACTTGGTCGTGTTGTCCACAGTTGAGATCGTTTTGCTGGCGACGCTTGTCGGCGTCCTTCACGGCAAGGCTCTGTACAGGGCATTTCCAGCATTTCAGGCATACCTCTGGGTAACGATACTTTCTGAGATTTCCTACCTCGTAGCCAAGGGGCTGGTCTTTTTCTCCATTCTTCCTTACGGCACGGCACGAATGGCATATGCCTATGTCTATTTGGCCTGTTACTTGGCTGGCGCCATTCTTATCTTCTGCGTGGTCTACGACCTGTACCGACAGGCAACCTCTGCCCTGCCGGGGATACAGCATCTCGGTATCGTCATTTATCGCTGGTCGGTATCCATCTCCGCAATCATGGCTGTCGTTGCGCTATGCAATTTACATTTCGATTACCATCAGTTGCTGTTGGCGGGGAGTCGAGAGGTTGTGCGCTGCGAATGTATTTTGGTGCTCTGCCTCGTCACATTTTTTGCGTTTACCGCGCAAACCTTCGGCATGTCCTATGGCAGCCGCGTCTTTGGCATCAGCTTTGGTTTGGGGATGATATCCACCTACCAGCTAGTGGCAGTAGCACTTTTTCTCCGATTCCCGACGCAGGGAATGCTTATCAATTTCATTGGCGAGATTGTGCAACTATCGGCCATCTCGCTCTGGGTGGTCTACTTTGTGAAGGCGGAGCCGCAGCGCCGACTGGTAACGGTCGAATCCACCTCTCCGTTGATCCGCTGGAACGAGATTGCCCAACTGCTCAACAATCCTGCGGGTCAGGTGGTGGTCAGCCAGCCGGACGCACTTATGGCGGAGGTTCATGCGGTGATAGAGAAGGCCAAGCAGCGTGGCGCTGGCATGAGCGTTGCGCGTTAAACACTTCCGCACCCCCAAACGCCGTCATTCTGAGTGAAGCGCAGCGGAGCGAAGAATCCAGAGAATCTTCGCAGGGAAGATGCTGTTTGTTCCAGGCCAGCACCGTCTGGATTCTTCCCTTCGGCTTCGCTCAGGGCAGGCTCTGGTCGCTGTGGCGACCTCCTCAGAATGACACCTCGTTTTTTATGCCGAAGTTCGCAGCGTGGCGATCCATTTTGAATGACACAGAACTGCCCGCACCCCCAAATGCCGTCATTCTGAGTGAAGCGCAGCGGAGCGAAGAATCCAGAGAATCTTCGCAGGGAAAATGCTGTTTATTCCACGCCAGCACCGTCTGGATTCTTCCTCGGTCGCTGTGGCGACCTCCTCAGAATGACACCTCGTTTTTTATGCCGAAGCTCGCAACGTGGCGATCTATTTTGAATGACGCCTCGTTTTTACCTCAAAAGGCCGCTGTGCTGCGGACATCCTTTTTCTTACTGCCGGAATGGCCCGACTCCGCCACGAGCGCGGTTCGCTGGGAGTTAATGCAGACCCAGGAGTTGCTCAGCCGCTCAAAGACCTGGCTGTAGACTCCCGTTTCATCTTTTTGCGCGCGGTGCTCCTCGTCCGGGGGGAATGCAACATCATACGTTCCGTTCACAATGGCCACATCCCCCAGAACGCGCACGCTGGATACCTTTTGATTGAGCGCGCGAATGGGAGATTTTTTCTTCGTGACCAGCGCCACCAACTCATCGCGATGGGTGACTTGACCGCCGGAGGAGATATCCACCAGCTTGGGACTCAGCACCAGATCCAGCGCATAGGGATCGTGCTGCTGCACGGCCTCATCCCATTGGTCGGCGATCTTTTGCATGGCGGCAACTTCGAGCGCAGCTTCGTCCGAGGGCGTGTCGATGGAGGGAAGATACGCAACAGAGTTTGTCAGCGCTGCCTGGCCGCGCAGCGGGACAGACGCGAACGCCAATCCCAGAGCGACACAGAGAAGAAGACGGAGGGTACAGAGGCAACTACGAAAGAAACGGCGATACATGGGAAGGGAAACCTCAAAACAAAAGAACTGCGTTCATCATATACAGAAAGAGACGCGGTAGTGGGGTCTCCGTGAGCAACACTCGCGCAAATGCAACATAAGAAAAGGGAGATTTTTTAGGGCCAGTTCTCCACACCTGTCCACAGAGGCCCCGACTACACTGGTGGCATGGCCACAGCTCCCGATTTCGCGCTGGAACGCGGACTGCCCGCGAGCGTGGATGCGGAGCGCACGATTCTGGGCGCGATTCTGCTGGACAACGCCGCCTACAGCGAGGCCGCTGAGCGCCTGAGCGCAGAGGACTTCTCGCTCGACTCGCACCGCAAAATTTTCGCGCGCATGGGCGAGCTGGTCGATGCGGGCCGCGCCGTGGACATCATCACGCTGAGCGAGGAACTGGAGCGCCGACGCGAGTTGGAATCCATTGGCAACCGCGCCTACCTGTTCAGTCTGACGGAAAATCTTCCCCGCCGCCTCAGCATTGAGGATTACGTTCGCATCGTCAAAGATAAATCTTTGCTGCGGCAGTTGATGGGCATCTGCTCGACGGCGCTGACCCGCGCCAGCGACCAGAGCGAGGACGCGCTGGAGGTGCTGAACGCAACCGAATCGGCGCTGCTTGAGGTCTCCGAGCGCGGCATCACGCAGGGATTTTCCAGCATTCCAGAGATTGTTCGCAGCTCCTTCGGCTCGATTGACAATTTGTACAAGGAAGGCCGCGAGGTCACGGGACTGGCCACGCACTACCAGGACTTTGACCGCATGACGAGCGGGCTGCAACCCTCGGAGCTATTCATATTGGCGGCGCGTCCGTCGATGGGCAAGACGGCCTGGGCCATCAACATTGCGCAGAATGCCGCGGTGCGTGGCGGCAAGGTGGTGGGCATCTTCTCGCTGGAAATGTCGAAGGAAGCGCTGCTGCGGCGCATGTTGGCCTCGCAGGCATTTGTGAATATGCGGCACATCCAGACCGGATTTTTGACGCGGGAAGATCGCGACAAACTGGTGGGCGCGCTGGCGCAGTTGGCTGAGGCGCGCATGTTCATCGACGACACCCCAAGCATTTCTCTGGCCGAGATGCGGGCCAAGGCGCGCCGTTTGCGTCAGCAGGAGGGCCAGCTTGATCTGGTGGTCATCGACTATTTGCAGTTGATGTCTGGCGGCGCGTCCGGGCCAAACAGCCGCCGATATGAGAATCGCACGCAGGAGGTCTCCGCTGTCTCGCGTGGCCTGAAAGCTCTGGCCAAGGAGTTGCGCGTGCCGGTGATTGCGCTCTCGCAGTTGAGCCGCGCCAGCGAGCAGCGTGGCGGCGACAAGCGGCCCATGCTCTCCGATCTGCGCGAGTCCGGCTCGATTGAACAGGATGCCGACGTAGTGGCCTTCATCCACCGCGAAAGCTACTACAGCCGCGACGAGAGCGGCGAGGAAGACCCGGAGAGCAAAGGCAAGGCCGAGATCATCATTGCCAAGCAGCGCAACGGCCCGACGGGTTCCGTGCATCTGCTGTATCTCTCCGAGTTCACTCGCTTTGAAAATCCCTTCAAGGGCGACGAGTCCAGCGTTCCCAACGATTGAAGGGCGGAGAGCCTGTCCATTCTCCGTTGCGCTTCGATATAGAATCAGAGCGTAACTGTGCCGCAATGCGGCCCGGATGGCGGAATAGGCAGACGCAGCGGACTTAAAATCCGCAGATCGCAAGGTCGTGGGGGTTCAAGTCCCCCTCCGGGCACCAACAAATGGGGGCTTCTCCCTATTCAAGCCAAAAACAGGCTTGAATAGGGTACCTGTGATCTTCCCTCGGAAGAGGAATAACCTCTTGACCATCTACAGGCCGGGTGCCCCATTCAAGCCTTCTTTTGGCTTGAGTGGGATGGATACGGTACGTTCCCGACACGACTGCCTCCGATTCAACCCAGCTTTTTATCCCACCCTCGCTGCGGCGAGGATGGGGCACCCGGATTTAGAAATTTTCTCAGGTAGCCGAGGATCGCTGCGTCAGGCAGAAACGCGCCGTCAGGAGAACGAGGCATATCCAAAGAAGATCGGCCAAGAGCAGATGCACAATCTGAATCCAAATGGGCGCAAGCAGAAGGATGTTCATTGTGCCCACGGCATATTGCGTCAGCAGCAGCGTTAAGACAGCTAGAGCCAGCTTGCGATTGTTTTGCGGTGCCGCGTGACGCAACGTTTGCGCCAGTAGCCAGGCGATAAAGGCTCCGGCAAGCAGAGCGCTGGCCGGGTGCATCCAGCGCAGGCGCAGCAGCAGGGAACTGGTGGTGGAAAAATCCTGTTGCATCGCGCCAGCCAGAGACGTCGCCGGATATAACGTATCGCCCAGCGCGGCCAGCGAGCCGCTGATGCCGACCATCATCGTAGACAGCAGGCCCAATGCCGGAATAAGCTGCGCACCGTGGCGCAGTCCGGTGGTGATGCGCGCGCGTGGACGGCTGAGAAACTCCGCTGTAAGCGCGAGACTGCCGAGAAGCAACAGCGTATTGGCGAAGTGAAAGGCAAGATAAACTCCGCGTGCCGCCGATTGATTGTGCGCGACCAAGCGCAGCAGCACCAGCAGAGCGCCGAGCAACGCTTCATTGAACGTGAGTACCATCGAAGCCACGGCGGCCCATCGCGCCAGATCGCCTTTGCGGGTTGCGCGAACCGCCCAGACAAGCAGCGCCAGAACGAGAAGCAGCGTCGCGCCACTCATCAGGCGATGCGTAAACTCGACGATAGTGTGAAACTGCGGCGCTTGCGGAATCACCACGCCATTGCAGAGCGGCCAGTGCGCTCCGCAACCTGCGCCGGAACCAGTGGCGCGAACGACCGCTCCCCAAAGAACAACCAGAACGTTATACGCAAGGACAAACCAGCCGAAGCGACGCAGCGCGGCGGGGATGGGCGGATTCGCGGTGTTTGTGGGGTGTGCGTTCATCGCTGGGTTCGCAGACAAAGATTCCCGTAGATGCTCATCCCACTCAAGCCAAAGGAAGGCTTGAATGGGGCACCCGCCGCTCGGAATGACAGATTCATGTATGCCGCCTGCCTTCAACCTTCTGCCAGTTCTTTGGCGCGTTCGGCGGCGCGCATCACGGCTTTGATGAGCGTCACGCGCAGGCCGCCTTCTTCCAACTCCAAAATGCCGTCGATGGTGCAGCCTGCCGGAGTGGTAACGGCATCCTTGAGCAACGCAGGATGATAGCCCGTTTCGAGCACCATCCGCGCCGCGCCGTAGGTAGTCTGCGCGGCCAGCAACGTGGCGATATCGCGGGGCAAGCCGACTTTGACGCCCGCCTCGGCCAGCGATTCCAGAATGATGTAGATAAACGCGGGGCCGCTGGCGGAGAGTCCCGTGACGGCGTCCATGTGCTTTTCATCGACGAAGACGGTGCGCCCGATGGATTCAAAGACACGCGAGGCCAGCGCCATCTGCTCGTCGGTGACGAAGCGTCCGCGACAGAGCGCGGCAATGCCCGCGCCCAGCATGGACGGAGTGTTGGGCATGGCGCGGATGACGGCAATGTCCATGCCCGCCGCCTCTTCAATGGCGCGAGTTTTTACAGACGCGGCAAAGGAGATGAGCAGCTTTTTAGGCCGGAGCGCAGGGCGAATCTGCTGGACAACATCTTTAACCTGAATCGGCTTGACGCCGAGCAGAATAAGATCGCTGGCCTTCGCCGCCGCCACGTTGTCAGTGCTGACATCCACGCCATACTGCGCGGAGAGCGCAATGGAGCGCTCCTCATGCTGCACGGTGGCGTGGAGATGCTCCGGGGCGAAGAGATGATTTTTCAAAAATGCCTGAAGCAGCAGGCCGCCCATCTTTCCCGCGCCCAGAATGGCCACAGTGGTATCGGGGAATGAGGCTTTTACGGTTTCTTCGATGAAGGTTGCGTCGATATCGGTCAAAGGATGCTCCTTATCTTTACAAACATACAGAATGTCAGCGCGAAGCCAAAGGCGCGGCGGCTGTTGAACCGGAATTAGGGCCGGAACCAGAGACGGCTACGACCTTTTTCTGCGCGGCGATCCACGCTTCCACGCGAGGTTGCAGGATGTCCAGCGGCAAGGCTCCTGCGTCGAGTATCTCATCGTGAAAGGCGCGAAGGTCGAAGCGGCTACCCAAAGCCTGTTGCGCCTCGGCGCGTAATTTTAGAATTTCCAGATCGCCGACTTCATAGGCCAACGCCTGTCCGGGCCATGCAATGTAGCGGTCAACTTCTTCCTCAATGGTCAGGTCGTCGAGTCCGGTGTGGTCGTGAAAGTATTGCACCATCTGCTCTCGTGTCCAGTGCTGAGAGTGGATTCCGGTATCGACAACCAGCCGCGTGGCGCGCCACATCTCATCTTCCAGGCGGCCATATTCGCTGTAGGGATCGGTGTAGAAGCCCGCCTCCTTGCCCAGTTGCTCGCTGTAGAGCGCCCAGCCTTCCACGTATGCGGTGTACTCCTCAAAGCGGCGAAACTCTGGAAGATGGGTGTTCTCCTGCGCCAGCGAAATTTGCAAATGATGGCCGGGAACGCCTTCGTGGTACGCGATGGCCTCGACGGTTGTGAGCAGACGTTTTTGCGCGTCGAAAGTGTTCACGCGAATCCATCCGGGGCGCGAGCCATCCGGCGTGCCGGGCTGATAATCAGCGGGCACCTGATCGGAGGCTCCGGCAGCGGTCATCGGTACCACGACCAATTTCTCCTGCGGCAGTTTGTTAAACATTGTAGGGAGCTTGGCCTGCATCTGCGTCACATAATGTTGGTAGAGAGTAATCAACTGCTGGCCAGACTGCGCGTGTTCCTTGGAATTGGCGGCAAGCGCGGCGCGAAAGGTCTTCAAATCCGCATAACCGAGCGAATGCGCCAGCGCCAACATCTTTGGTTCGATCCGCGCCATCTGTTGCAGGCCGAGTTCGTGAATCTGCGTCGGCGTCAGGTCAGTGGTTGTGTTGTGGCGCACTAGATAGGCGTAGCAAGCATCGCCGTTGCGCGTGGCCTCCATGCCGGGATCCATGCGCGCAGCGGGGATATAAACGCCCGTCAGAAACTTGGCAAAGTGCGCATAGGCTGGCAGCACCTGCGCGCGTATGGCTGTCAAAACGGCGTCACGAATCTCGGACTGCTGTGCGGCGGCGATGCTGGCAGGGAAGTGCTGAAGCGGCGCGGCAAAGGGCGTGTCTTCCGGCTTCTCGGCGGCCAGGGCGTTTACCTGCGCCAGCACTTTTTCCATCAGATATTTTGGTTCCGTATTGTGCTGCTCCGCGCCAAGTTCCATGTCATAGCTGATCTGGTAGAAGGCATGAGGCACAGCGCGGAGACGGGTGACGTAGTGGTCGTAGTCATCCACGGTGCGAAAAGAGAGCGTCTCCACCAGCGCGGGCAGATCGGTGGGCAGGCCGTTCATCTGCGTGACGGGTGTCTGCCAGGGTTTGCAGATGGACTCCTCCTGCTGATCGACCAGGTCGTGTACCAGCAGGCGCTTGCTCAGGCGATCTTCGTCACTCATGCCCGTGGTGTCGATGGCGCCAAGTCGTTTGAGGAACCGAAATCCCCGCGCCGTTGCGTCGTTATAGGCATCCACGGAGTAGTCGGAGAGTTGATCGTCATAACGATGATCGCCGATGGTGGAGGCAAACTCCGGATCGTGCTTCAGCTTGTCCTGCCAGTAGTCGTGGAAGATGGCGTTCAGGTCGCGGAGACGGTCGGCGACGGGCGCGAGCGGCGCGGCTGGCTGGGCAGGGGTGGATTGCGCGGATTTGGATTGCGCGGATTTGGATTGCGCCGTACCCCAACGCGCAAAGCTGCTCAGGAGAAAAACGAACAGAAGCGCGCGACAGGCCACGCGGATGCGGAAGCGAGATGCACAATACATGACCTGAGTGTAATGGCCGCGCCACTCTGACCGCAAAGAGAGCAGCACGGCTATTCCGAAAAATTACGCTGTGGTCTTGGAGCAGAACTCGTCGAAGGCGCGGGTCAATTCCTGTGCAATGGCAGGCGCGGTCGATGTCTCAATGGACGAGCGCTGCATCAGATAGACCAGCTTGCCATCGCGCAGCAGGGCCACGGCGGGCGAACTCGGCGGCTGTCCGACAAAGTAGCTGCGCGCCTTCTCTGTGGCCTCACGATCCTGTCCGGCAAAAACGGTGATGGCTTGATCAGGCCGCGTGGTGTGTTGCAGCGCCAAACGGACGCCGGGGCGCATCTTGCCAGCGGCGCATCCGCAGATGGAGTTGACAACGAGCAGCGTCGTACCGGGCTGGGCAACGGCTGCGTCCACTTCGGCGGCGGTGCGAGTTTCCTTGATGCCAGCGCGAGTCAGTTCCTCGCGCATGGGAATAACCATAATCTCTGGGTACATTGTGCCTGCTCCTCCGGGAACGATTGCAAGAATCATGCGGCTGGGCCGCTGGACTCACATAGCTTATTGTATAGCGCATGACTGATTGATTGAGGCTAAACTGCTCATATGAGCAAGAAGTATAAGGGGAAAACGTGCGTGTACTGTGCCCAAGAGCCTTCTACGACGGCAGATCATGTCGTTGCACGCGAATTTTTCTTGAAACAACATAGGGATAATCTTCCTAAAGTTCCAGCTTGTGGTGAGTGTAATTCTGAAAAGTCTCGTCTTGAGCATTATTTGACTACGATCCTGCCATTCGGAGGTCAACACCCGGATGCCCAGCACAATTTACAAACAATGATACCGAAGCGAATTCATAGAAATATGAAACTACGTGAGGAGGTTTTGCAATCTATGCAATCAAGTCGGGGTACCAGTATTCAAATTGATCCAGAGAAATTTGAAAGCCTCTTTATATACATTGCAAAGGGGCTGGCTTGGTATCACTGGGAAATTTTGCTTAACTCTGACTGCACAGCAAGAGTGGCGACTATTTCCGATGCCGGCATCCCTTTGGTTAATTCGCTTTTTGACATGAAAGCCAGCAATCATATCGAAATGAATTTATGCCAGACCTTTTTTTATGAAGGAATGCAAGCCAACGCTCCACTTGAACTTACTCTTTGGAAAATGTCGATGTACAACGCATCATTTGTATCGCCCATCAAGGGAGCAGATGGAAATCAGTTCGGATCACAGGTCATCGTATTGACAGGCCCATCCAAATACATTCAAAGTAGGTTGCCTCAAATCTTTAAAAGCTAACCGAACAGGTCACGAACACTCATTCAATCTTTTGCGGCAATTGATGTAGGCTGAAGCGGTGGAGATGCAGGAAAATATCGCGCTGGCTGGATACACAACGCTGGACATTGGCGGCCCGGCGCGTTGGTTTGCCGAGGCCAGGAGCGAGGCCGACATTGTCGAAGCCGTCGAGTTTGCCCGCAGCCGCAACCTGCCGCTCTTTGTGCTGGGCGGCGGCAGCAATCTGCTGGTGGCCGATGCGGGATTTCCCGGCCTTGTCCTGCACATCGCGCTGCGTGGCCTACGCCGCGAAGAGGATGGAACGGACACCATCTTTACCGTAGCCGCAGGCGAAGAGTGGGACAGCTTTGTTGCCTCAACCGTGGCTGCAAATTGCGCCGGGGTGGAGTGTTTGTCTGGCATCCCCGGCACGGTGGGCGGAACGCCGGTGCAGAACGTGGGCGCGTATGGGCAGGAGGTTTCCTCGACCATCCAGCGCGTGAGGGCGCTGGATCGGACGACACTGCAATGGGTGGAGTTCGATAACGCCGCTTGTGAGTTTGCCTATCGCAGCAGCCTGTTCAACACGACGGCGCGACAACGCTACATTGTGAGCGAAGTGACGTACCGACTACGGCGTGGTGGCGCGCCGCTGCTGACCTACAAAGACCTGGCGCAGAGATTTTCGCAGTATGAAACATCGGCGCTGACATTGGCTGCGGTGCGCGAGGCCGTGCGCGAGATTCGCCATCGCAAAGGAATGCTGCTGGTTGAGGGCGATCCTGATTGCCGCAGCGCTGGATCATTTTTTAAGAATCCTGTGCTTGCGGCGGCGCAGTTCGCGCAACTCGCCGAAAAATTCGATGGCATCCCGCACTATCCCGCAGGCGCGGGCACAATGGGCGCGGGGTTTGTAAAAATTCCGGCAGCGTGGCTGATCGAGCAGGCAGGATTTTCCAAAGGCGCGACGGTCGATGCCGTCGGCGATACTGTGGGTATCTCCAGCCGACATACGCTGGCGCTCGTCAATCGCGGTGGCGCAACGGCGGCGAATCTTCTCGCGCTGCGCGACGCAATTCGCGCGCGTGTCACAGCCAGGTTCGGCATTGTGCTGGAGCAGGAGCCAGTCTATCTCTCCGGCGAGTGAGCGGCGTTCGGAGTGACTCCCAATTCCTGTAGCAACTGCGCCCGCGCTTTGCGTAGCACAATCTCCGCTCGGCCCTGCGCGACGGCGCGACCATCTTCAAGCACAACAACCTCCTCGCTGGCGGTGAAGGCCTCGGCCAAATCGTGCGTGACCATCAAGACGGGCACGGCGCGTTGTTGCACCCACTGCCGCAAATTGTTCAAGATTTCCAGCCGAGCCGCGCGATCCATCGCGGAGAAGGGTTCATCCAACAGCAGCAGGCGCGGCGCAGCAGCCAGGGTACGCGCCAACGCAATGCGCTGTTGCTGCCCGCCAGAGAGCTGATGCGGCAGTCGGTCGCGAAGGGATTCCGCTCCAAAAATCTGTAGCAATGCCTGAATTTTTTTGTTGCGCTCGGCGGAGGAAAATCCACGCAGCGCGAAAGCGATATTCTCCGCAGCGGTGTAATGCGGAAAGAGCGCCGGAGTCTGCGTAACCAGCCCGATGCGGCGTGCCTGCGGCGAAAGATTGATGGCGCACGGCTTGTTGGCTGCGCGAGCAAAGATCGTTTCACCTTGAAGCTGGAGGCTTCCGACATCGGGCGAAAAGAGACCAGCGAGGGCGCGAAGGATCGTCGTCTTGCCGGAGCCGGAGGGGCCAAAGAGTACCGTCCACGGCGCATGGAGGGCAAGCTGTACCTGTAGACGGAAGGGCGCAAAGGCATGGTCGATCTGGAGCGTGAGCCAGGGATTGGCAGCGGGCAACGATGATTGCGAATCAGACAAGGCGACGCGTCCTTCTCTGGGTATAGAGCAATGTGAGCGCCGCGAAAGAAACGACCAACAGCAGCCACGCGGTACGATTGGCCTGCGCGTAGGAAAAATCCTGCACCTGATCGTAAAGCGCGATGGAGAGCGTGCGCGTTACGCCGGGAAGATTGCCGCCAATCATTAGAACCACGCCAAACTCGCCCACAGTATGCGCAAAGGTGAGCACGGCGGCGGCCAGGATCGACCCACGCGAGAGAGGCAATACCACGCGGCGCAACGTGTCCCATCGGCCACTGCCCAGCACGGCGGCAGCTTCGAGCAGCGCGGGATCGATGGCGGCAAAACCTGCCACCATTGGCTGCACGGCAAAGGGCAAACTATAGATGACCGAGCCAACGACCAACCCGGAAAATGAAAATGCCAGCGGATGTCCGAGCAGATGCGTGACCACGCGGCCAAAGGCCGTCTGCGGGCCGAGCATAACCAGAAGATAAAAGCCGATCACCGTCGGCGGCAGAACAATGGGCAGCGCGACGAATGCCTCAATGAAGATTTTGCCGCGCCATCGCGTATGCGCGAGCCAGTAGGCCAGCGGCAGCGCCAACAAAACGAGCACCAGCATGGTGACAGTAGCCAGACGAAGCGTGAGCAGCAGCGCGGCGATGTCCATGATCCACTCTCCCAGGATTTTTATTGCGCGCGCATCAGTCCACCGGCGGCGAGCAAGCTCTGGCCCTGCGATGACAATATCCACTGTAGAAATTTTTGCGCGGCGACAGATTGCTGCGCGCCCTTGATAAGCACAGCCCCTTGTTCGATGGGCGGATAGTCCGATGCTGGAATCGCAATATATGCGCCACTGGCGCGGAGTGCGGCGCTCTCGGCCAGGGTCTGCGAGATTAACCCGCACTGCGCGTTGCCAGAGGCGGCATACTGCGCGGCCTGGGCGATATTTTCCGCGTAGACCAGCTTGTTTTGCAGCGCGTCATACACTCCCAACCCGTGCAGCGTCGCGATGGCGGCGCGTCCATAGGGCGCGTGGGCAGGATTGGCGATGGCGATGCGCGTAACCTTTGGATCGGATAAAAATTGTACGGTCAGCGGGGCGCCATGCAACGCATCCTTGCGCGCCCAAAGCACCAACGTTCCTCGCGCATACATGACGGGCGCAGACTCCTCGGCGCGCCCACCTGCGATGACTTTCTGCGGAAACGATGTATCCGCCGCGAGGAAAAGATCGAAGGGAGCGCCACTGAGAATCTGCGCGGCCAACGTTGCGGACGAAGCATAGGAGACGGCGACGTGTATGCCACTGTTTTTTTCAAAAACGGAAATCAAAGCAGGAAGCACTGGTTGCAGATCGGCGGCGGCGGCGATGCGCAGCGGGGTCTGCGCGGCAACAAAGCCGCAGGTCAGCAGCAGAAACAGGCAGGCGGATACAACCTCTCTGTGTTTAAGCACGGACAAGCATGCCCAGCGCCGTGTATGGAGTTTCGGCATAGGACAAATATATGCAAGACGATGCGATGTTTCCACCTGCGAATTTATACAGATTAGAATGGGAATCTGCTCCTATGAAGAGATCGCCAATCTGCGCGGCGCACCTGATAGGCTAGAAAGAAGCATGGCACAAAAATTGCATCAGTTGCGTTGTATTGGCTGCGGTATCGTCACCAGCGGAGAGGGTATGTCCGCTGGGTTTCGCTGTCTCCAATGCAAAGAATTATTCGAGGTCATCTATCCGAGCTGGGAGTTGGACGGCGAGGGAGATGGATCGCAACGGCCCAATGCGCCCGCGCTGCGCGCCTTGTGGGCCGAGCGCAGGCTCTCCGCCGCAATACTGAATCAGAGCGGTGTATGGCGCTTTCGCGAGCTGCTTCCGTTTCTCGACGATCCAGAGCGCGCCGTGACGCTGCGCGAGGGAAACACCCCGCTGTATGCGATGCCGCAATGCGCTCAGCGCGTGGGGTTGGATAGCCTCCATGCCAAACATCAAGGGATGAATCCCACCGGATCATTCAAAGACACGGGCATGACCGCAGCGCTTTCTGTCGCGCATGAGAAAAAATTTCCCTGGGTGGCGTGCGCGTCCACGGGAAACACCTCCGCCGCAATGGCCGCGTATGCGGCTCGCGCAGGAATGCGCGCGCTGGTGCTGATTCCCGATGGCAAGGTGGCCTGGGGCAAGCTGGCGCAGTCGGTTGATTATGGCGCGTTGACCTGCCAGTTGAAAACAGACTTCGACGGCTGCGTGCGTGTGCTGGCGGAGATTGTTGAGCGCGCTCCGGTCTATCTGTTGAACTCGGTCAACCCCTATCGGCTGGAGGGCCAAAAGACGCCTGCGCTGGAGATTGCCGAGCAGATGGGCTGGCAGGTTCCCGACCACATCATTGTTCCGGGAGGAAATCTGGCCAATGGCGCAGCGCTGGGCAAGGGATTCCACGAGATGCGCGCGCTGGGCCTGACGGATCGCATCCCACGTATCAGCGTGATCCAGGCCGAGGGCGCAAATCCTCTCTACACCAGCCTGCTGAAATACAACGGCGAGCGGCTGGAGCCGGTGCAGGCCAATACGCGGGCCACGGCGATTCGCATCGGCAATCCTGCATCGTGGCGCAAGACTGCGCGCGCGATTCAGGAAACGGGCGGATATTGCGAGCAGGTGAGCGAGCAGGAGATTGCCATCGCCAAAGCGGAGATCGGAGCCGAAGGGATCGGCTGTGAGCCAGCTTCCGCCGTGACCTATGCCGGGTTGAAGAAGCTCTGCGCGCAGGGCAAAGTGCGGCGCGAGGAGTCTGTGGTGCTGGTGCTGACCGGGCACACGTTGAAAGACCCGGAGTACACGATTGATTTCCATCGCGGGACATTACTGACAGAAACGGAAACTGCGGCGCTGAACGCATCAGAGAAAGAATCGCTGCGGAAATTGGCCAAGCCGCCGGTGTTGTTGGAGCCAAGCTCCGATGCCGTGCTGCGCCAACTGGAAGCGACGGAGCGCAAATGAGCGAACGGATGAGCAAACGGAGCCTGCATCTGCGCCTGCCTGCAACCTCGGCGAATCTTGGGCCGGCCTTTGATACCGCCGCGATTGCGTTGAATCTGCATTTGGATATAACGGCAACGCAGGCGGACAGCTTTTCCATTGACGCCACGGGCCGCAATGCGGAGGCTTGCAGCCAGATTGAAAACAATCTGCTGTTGCAAATTTATTCGCAGACGTTGCAGGAGAATGGGCGCAAAGTTCTGCCGCTGCATTTGAAGGTTCATAATGAAATTCCCTTTGGAATGGGCTGTGGCTCCTCGGCAGCGGCGCGGCTGGCGGGGATTGCGCTGGCGGTACACTTCGGCGAACTGGGATGGAGCCGCGATCAAATTCTGAACACCGCCTGTGTGCTGGAGGGACATCCCGACAATGCCGCCGCGTGTTGGCTGGGCGGCATGACCGTTGCCGCAATGGTCGGCGAGGGCGCGTCCATGCAAGTCCACGCTGTTCAATTTCCAATTCCATCGGCATGGTCGGTGGTGATTGTGCTGCCGTCCAAACCATTGGCGACCTCGGTCTCCCGCCGGGTGTTGCCGGAGATGTATTCGCGCCAGGATGCGCGAGCCAACGTGCAATGCGCCTCGCTGCTGGTGGCCGCCTTTGCGCAGGAACGCGGCGACCTGCTGCAAGTGGCGATGCAGGATCGTTTGCATCAGCCTTATCGCGCGGAGATGTGTCCGCTACTCTCCATCCTTACTCCGCTGGCTGGCAGCCACGGCGTCCTTGGCGTGGCCTTGAGCGGCGCAGGCCCAGCCGTTCTCGTGGTCGTGGAGAGCGTGGCTGATCGCGCTCAGTTGCAGGCCGTCATTCGTGAACGGGTCGCGGATGCGGATACGGTGGAGATCATGGAGTGCGAATTTGAGAAATGCGCGGCGGTATAGACAAAGGGCGCGCAGGGTTCGCGTTTTCTGCGACCAATCGTTCATGCGCCGCATCTAGTATGCTGGAGAGTCGTAGCAGGGAAGGGCGCATCTTCAACCCTCACCAATTTTCCCAGGAGGAGTTTTCATGGCAGGACTGGCAGTACACGAAGTAAGCGATGCAACATTTGAGGCAGAGGTTTTGCAGTCGGCCCAGCCCGTTCTGGTGGATTTCTGGGCGGCGTGGTGTGGCCCGTGTCGCGCGCTGGCTCCCATTGTGGATGAGATTGCCCAGGAGTATCAGGGCAAGCTCAAGGTGATGAAGATGGACGTGGACAGCAATGCCGCCACACCGATGCGCTATGGCATCCGTGGCATTCCCGCGCTGCTGATCTTCAAAGGCGGCAAGGTCGCAGAGCAGATCGTGGGCTTTGTCCCAAAGGATACGATCAGCAAATCGTTGAACAAAGTGGTCGTTTAAGAAATTTCTGGACCAATCTGGCCCGGTGCCGAGTGCCTCAGATTCTTCTCCCCCACTCAAGCCAAAACAAGGCTTGAATGGGGCACCTGTGATCTTTCAATACGTTGTTCCTCTCATAAAGAGAAGAAAGAACAGTCGTAGGGGAGGCGCGAAAGTGGAAATAGGTTGTATCTATTTCCAAGATGCGGGGTTATCGCGTCGCCTTTTGTCCCGCCCGCTCTCCGAGGCCCATCCAATCTTCCCTCGAAAGAGGTACACCCTCTTGACCATCTACAGAACCATCATTTCCCCTGCATCTGCGCGGGCAGGGGAATGGTAATGTCGAGCGACTGCACCGGCCCCAGCTTGGATAAGGGCGTGCCGAATTCTTTTCCGTTTCCAACCACAAGAATCGCCAGCTTGTTGGCATCAACATATTTCTGCGCGACGCGGGTTACATCAGCAGCCGTGACCTTCTCAATGCCAGCGCGATACTTCTCGATGAAATCCAGTGGATAGTTATAAAAGGCCAGATTGACCTGCTCACGCAGAATTTTTGCCTTGGAATCGTAGTGGAAGATGTAGGAGTTGAGTAACTCGTCTTTTGCTTTGCGTAGTTCGCTTGCCGTTGGCGGATCGGTCTTCAAATCGCGGACTTGTTGCAGCATGGCCTGGGTTGCCTGCACCGTGCTCGCGCTTTTTGTTCCCGCAGTCACATAGAAAATTCCGGGATGGTCATAGTCCGCGCCATAAGAGCCGGAGACGGAGTAGGCAAGGCCGAGCCGCGTCCGCACGGACTGAAAGAGCCGCGAGCCAAAGCCGCCACTGAAGATTTCATTCATCACGCTGAGCGCGTAGTAGTCTGGATTGCTGCGCTCTGTACCCAGACCCACCAGCCAGACATTGCTTTGGTTCACATCGCTTTTTTGCGCGAAGTACACGCCGGGCGTGGGGCCGGGGAAGGCGATCTTGGCGGAGGCAAAGGCTGCGCCACGCGGCAGGGAAGCGAAGGCGGCGCGCAGCTTGGCCTCCATCTCTGCGGAGTTGAAGTCGCCGGTGATGCCGACAATCATATTGTTGGGCGTTGCCGTTCGTTGATGCCAATCTTTCAGATCGGCCAGCGTGACGGCTTCCACGGTGGAGAACTCCGGCAGGCGCGCATAAGGATTATTTTTTCCGTAGGCGAGCTTGAGCGCCTCACGCTCCGCGATTCGACTGGCGCTGTCATTGCGGCGAATAATTCCGGTCTCCTCCTGCTGCTGGGCAAGCTGGAGCTTGTCGGCGCGGAATTGCGGATGCAGCAGCAGATCGACGGCCATGCTGAAGACCGAATCGAAGTCTCCTTTGAGGCACGACCACGACAGCGAGGTCGATTCGTCGTCGCCGTCGGTCTCGATCTTTGCGGCCTTTGCTTCGAGAATGTCGTCCATCCGGTCGCCAGTCATGGTCGCGGTGCCGCTGGTGCGCCACGCCTCGCTATACAGGTCGATCAGGCCCGCCTTCGCCGCTGGCTCGTCGCTCGACCCACCGCGCAGCAGAACAAAGCCTTCGATGAAGGGCAGCTCGTGATCTTCTTCCAGAAAGATGGTCATGCCGTTGCCGAGCACAATACGCCGGGGCTGCTCTGGATGAAAGGCTGGCAGCGGCGGAATGGGAATCTTCTTCCAGGGCTGAGCTTGCTGGGGCTGGGGTGGTTGCGCGGCGTGCGCGGGCGCAGGCGAGGCCGTTTGCGCGGAAGCGGTAGTCAACGAAAGTCCGATGAGCGTGACTCCGGCAAACAACGTGGTTGCGAAGGCGAAGGAGTATGAGCGAATCGACATTAGCGCGCTCCTCCATTGGCTTGCGAAGCCTTGGTAATGGCTTGCGGAGCCTTGGTAATGGCTTGCGGAGCCTTGGTTGTGGATTGCGAAGTCCCGGCTGGCTGCGAGGCGGGCAAAGGCGGTGGCGCTGTTGGAGGTTGGAACTCAATCATGGCGTAGGTGCGATTGCTGGCCTTAAAAATCTGATTGGCAACGCGGCGAATGTCAGCCTTGCTGACGGCGTTGATCTTGTCGAGTTGGTTGAAGAGCATCTGCCAGTCTCCATAGCGCAGTTGATAGGTGCCAAGTTCCTCGGCCAGCCCTTGATTGTCGTCCAGGCTATGCAAAATCTCCACGCGCGCGCGGGTTTTGAACATGGCCAACTCGTCATCGGTAACATCCTGCGTTTTGAGCCGATCAATTTCTTTATGGATGGCGACGCGCATCTGCTGCGGCGTGTGACCCGGCGTGGGCACAGCGTAGAACGCAAACAGATTGGGATATTTTTCTCCGGGAAAGCCGCTGAAACCCGCCGACTCTGCGGCAATTTTTTGATCGCGCACCAGGCTGCGATAGAGCCGGGAGGTGCGTCCATTCGACAAAATATCGCTGATGGCATCATAGACGGCATCGTCTTTGTCCAGATAATCGGGCCGATGGTAGCCCTCAATGTAAAAAGGCTGCGTCGGTTCGCGGAGCGTTACGGAGCGCTCTGCGCGCTGCGGCGGCTCGACGGTCGCCAGCGGCAGCGGTCTTGGGCCAGCCGGAATCGAGCCAAAGTATTTCTCCAGCATGGGCAGCGCGGTTTTTGTATCAATATCGCCGACAACCGTGATGACAATGTTGGCCGGAACATAATATTTTTTGTGGAAGGCAGCAGCTTCGGTCGCGCTGACTTGGCTGATCTCCGACTCCCAGCCCAGGCCGGGCCGTCCGTAAGGATGGGCCACGTAAGCCGCAGCGAGAAACTGCTCCACCATATAGCCAATGGGGTTGGAGTCGGTGCGCATCCGTCGCTCCTCCATCACCACGCTGCGCTCCTTGTAGAACTCACGCGGCACGGGATGCGCGATGCGGTCGCTCTCCATATAGGCCCAGAGTTGCAGCCGATTGATGGGCATGCTCCAGAAATACTGCGTGTCGTCGAGCGAGGTGCTGGCGTTGATTCCGGTCGCGCCATTCTGCTCGGCAATTTCGGTGAACTGGTTTGGGACGACGTATTTCTGCGCGGCGGCAACGGCTGCGTCAAACTGCGCGTGCAGCGCCTTCAGCTTGGCCGGGTCACGCCCCACGCGCTTGCGAAACTCGGCATCGTAGGCGGCGTATGCCGTCTCCACTTTGGCCAGCGCAATTTTTTCTGCCGGATAATTGGTCGTGCCAATGGTCTGCGTGCCTTTGAAGGCGAGATGCTCAAACATGTGCGCCAGGCCGGATTCGCCTGTCGGGTCTTGCGCGCTGCCCGCATTCACGATGGTGAAGTAGCTGAAGACGGGAGCCTCCGGGCGCTGGCAGACGATCAGCGTCAAGCCATTGGGCAGAACTTTGACGGTGACGCGCTTCTCGAAGCTGGCTACATCCTGCGCGTGGGCCAAGCTAAGCGTGCAGAGCGCGGCGAGCAGTACAGAGAGAAAAATGCGGCGGTACAGAGTGTTCATCGCGATGGAATCCTCGTGGCAGGTGCGTTGCTTCTAAAAATTTGAAGCTAACCGCTCTGGAAGGGGAAGTCAATTGGAGGCTGGGTAGTGGGTCAATTTGAGATCGGGGAGAGACTGATTCAGTCTCACTGCTGTCCCTCAGGGGCTAAAGCCCGCTCTCATTTTAGGTGCTCACGGCGGGACTAAAGTCCCGCCCCTTCAAAGCCGGATATGTTCAGAGATTTCTTAGCTTGAAGGGGACGGGCTTTAGCCCGTCCGGTATCCCTACAAAATCTCTTTGGGCTTCAGCCCCTGAGGGGCAGCCTTTCAAATTGCCCCACTACCGATCATCAGCCGAGATACCTGTGTGGGCAGATAGCTGAACGCTGGCCGACTTGCGAGGATCGATCCCGGAGGAGTCTGTAAAGATCGCGAGCAATCCTTCAATACGCTTATAGACCTCATCAAAGGTTAATATCCGAACACCATTTAATCGTTCGCGAAACCTCTCAAAAGAGGCCTTTTTTTCTGAAGAATTGAGTTCGGCGCAGTTGCCTGCAACGACTACGCAATACGGCTCGGAAGCTATAAGGGTGGGCTGTTCTCGCTGAAGATTCTGGATGTTTTCCATGAGAGAACTCCGATATTTAAGGGCTTGCGATATGGCCCCTGCTAAGTCACTAGAGATGGGGTAAACGCCGCCGCGATACACCGAGCCGAGAAGCTGGGTCTTAGGTGTCTTTATCTCGACCATAGCGGCAGCACCAGTGGATTCTAGTTTGCACAAAAAATCAACAATGTGACCACCTGTATTCGTCAGGCCCTTTCCTCCAAGGTAGGCTTTGTCGTTGATGAGAATCACCGGGTAGGCAAAAAGCTGCGAGAGTACAAACGCATTCTTTGCGAAGAGCGTTTGCCAGAATTCTTCCCTGCTCACGTCACTGCTTGCCTTCCATTCCTTGAGGAAGGTCTTCAGGTTTGCCAAACCCACAACCGTGTTCAGTTCCAGCAGCTCCGACACTCCTTCAAATACTTCTATGTTGGGCTGCTTATATATCCAGTTCAACAGCAGTCTGAAGAGTCTGATCGCATCATCACTCTTCGAGGTAAAGAACGCCTGAAGCTCTGAACCAGCAAGCGCCAAGAGGTCGGCCAGTGCTCCGCTTACCTCAAGAAAACTTTTCTTGCCCTGAGGAACACCGTAAGCGTTCGCGAGTTTATATATCTGACGTAGATTGATGAGCAGTGTGTGCAGTTCGCTCGAATGGATTTCGAGCTGGTAACCTTCATCGACCTTGATTGAGGTGAGGGGCAATCGGTCGAACTCGATCCATTGGTCACTACGTTTTTTTTTCTGGTAAAGGAATCGGCCTCGTACCGCAGCTTCCGGTTTGCCAGTGTTATCTACGATCTCAGGACGAAAGAGGAGTCTCGATTGCGATCCTTCTCGTAGCACTATGTCGGAAGCCGTCGCGGTTTTACTCGAAGTGGATTGTGTCTCAATTCGATCCATTGCCGTTCCTCAGAATGCTACAGACCTATTCTAAAGGAGTTGCCGCAACGAAGGAATGACTTAATCTGAGTTTCGTGGTCTGCACTTGTTCAGGAGAACGCAATTAGGAGGTTCTTGGCCGAACTGAGAAGTAGAAGAAGATCAGTCCTCACAAACGCCGTAGCATGCACGAGCAATATGTATCCTTAGGCAATGCGCCGCCGAAATTCAGGTCAGTTGATGCAAAATCGGTGAGTGACACGCGGTTGCTTTTTTCATTCAACAATAATCGCATGTTTTTCGACTCGTTGCGGTTCGCTTGACCGGCGCGGAGTGGTTCAGTAGAGTTCCCCACAGTACGACTTTGCACTTGCCACTCGGAATTTGACGTGTGGGGGGATGGTATGGAGTTGTCGCCGAGTTCAATGCAGCAACGTCCGCTGCGAAAAGCGGCGGTGCTAGGCGCGGGTACGATGGGGTCGCGCATTGCCGCGCATCTGGCCAATGCGGGCGTGGCCGTGGTGCTGCTGGACATCATTCCGCCCAACACGACGGCTGGCGATACGGCCCAGCGCAACAAAATTGTGACGGCGGCGCTTGACGGCCTGAAGAAGGCCAAGCCTGCGGCGTTCTTTGATGCTGCCTTCGCCACGAGAATCGTGCCCGGAAATTTCGACGATCATCTGGAGATGCTGCGCGATTGCGATTGGGTGATCGAAGTGGTCGCCGAAGACCTGGCAATCAAGCAGGCCCTCCTGCAAAAAATCGCTCCATTCTGCCGCGCCGATGCCATTCTAACCACCAACACCAGCGGGCTTCCCGTCGCCAGCATTGCCGCGCAGATGCCGCCGGAGTTTCGTCGTCGCTGGTTCGGTACGCACTTTTTCAATCCGCCGCGCTACATGCGTTTGCTGGAGATTATTCCCACGCCGGAGGCCGATCCCGCGTTGATGGCCCGCATTGCGGAGTTTGCCGACAAGCGGCTGGGCAAGACCGTAGTTCGCGCCAAAGACACGCCGAATTTCATCGCCAATCGCATTGGGACGTTTTCCATTCTGAACACGGCGCGCCTGATGCAGGAACAAAATTTGTCCATCGAGGAAGTGGACGCGCTGACTGGCTCCGCGATTGGCTGGCCGAAGACGGGCACCTTTCGACTGGCGGACATGGTGGGCATCGACGTGCTGGGCCACGTTGCGCGGAACTTTGCCGCGCAGTCGAAAGCTATCGGCGATGAACGCGCCGACGTGCAATGGCCCGCGTTCCTCCAGGCATTGCTGGATCGCAAATGGCTGGGTGACAAGACGAAGCAGGGACTCTACAAAAAAGAAAAGGATGCCGAGGGCAGGGAAACTCGGCTGGCGCTTGACTGGAAGACGCTGGAGTATCACGTCGCAGCGCGACCAAAACTTCCCGCGTTGGAGATGGCAAAAAATGCCGAGCAGACAGCCGAGCGTCTGCGTCTGTTGCTCGCGGGCGATCCGCGTAAAGACAAGGCTGCGGCCTTTTACTGGCCCATGCTGACCGAGCTTTGGACTTACGCGGCCAACCGCATTCCAGAGATTGCCGACGACATTGTGAGCATCGACCGCGCCATGCAAGCAGGCTTCAACTGGGAGCTTGGCCCGTTTGCGATGTGGGATGCCGCTGGTGTCCGCGAGACGGTGGAGAAGATGCGCGCCGAGGGCAAGCCGATTGCGGCGAATGTCGAAAAACTTCTCGCAGCCGGACACACGCATTGGTACAAAGAGGATGCCAGCGTGCCATCGGGTCGACTCTTCTTTGATGTGAGCAGCGGCGCGTATCGTCCTGTCGAGCAGCCCGCAGGCGTGACTACGGTTGCGGTCATCCAGCGCGCGCGCGGCGTGGTGAAGAAAAATCCGGGCGCATCGTTGGTCGATCTGGGTGATGGCGTGGCGGTCATCGAATTTCACTCCAAGATGAACGCCATTGGCGGCGATATTGTTCGCTTTGTTACGCAGGCCTTGCGTTCCGACAGCGATGCGGTGGCCAGTTTTGAGGCGTTCGTCATCGGCGGCGACGCGACGAATTTTTCCGTGGGCGCGAACATTATGCAATTGTTACTGGCCATGCAGGAGGAGGAATGGGACGACGTTGATCTTGAAATTCGCTCGTTTCAGGCGATGACCGCTGCCATTAAATTCTGCCCTCGCCCTGTCGTGGCCGCGCCGTATGGCATGTGTCTGGGCGGCGGCACAGAGATCAACCTGCACGCGGCGCAGCGACAGGCACACGCGGAACTCTACATGGGACTGGTGGAGACGGGAGTGGGGCTGGTTCCGGGTGGCGGCGGGTGCAAGGAGATGGCGATTCGCGCCGTCAACGCAGCGCAGAGCATTCGACCTGATGGTCGCGGCGAATCCGTCGAGATGATGGAGGCGATGAAGAAGGCATTTGAGACGATTGCGATGGCCAAGGTCTCCACTTCCGTTACCGAAGCGCACACGCTGGGATTTTTGAGCGAGCGCGATGGAACGACCATGCACCGCGACCGACTGTTGCTCGATGCCAAAGCGCGGGCGCTGGCGCTGGCCGATGCTGGATATGCGCCTCCGATTGCGCGCAACGATATTGCTGCGCCGGGAGAGAATATCCTCTCCACGTTGAAGCTGGGCATCCATCTAATGAGGCAGGGCGAGTACATCAGCGACCACGACGTAAAAGTCGCCAGCCATGTGGCGCACATTCTCTGCGGCGGAAACATTACGCCGGGAACGTTGGTGAGCGAACAATATCTTCTGGATTTGGAGCGTGAGGCGTTTTTATCCCTGTGTGGAGAAAAAAAGACGCAGGAACGAATCGCGTTTACGTTGAAGACGGGCAAGCCATTGCGGAATTAGTTGCATTCTGTTGCAAGGGGGAGATATGCGGGACGTAGTGATCGCAAGCGCCATGCGGACAGCCGTAGGCAAGGCTCCCAGGGGAACCCTGCGGGCGATGCGGCCCGATGATCTGGCGGCGGCGGCGATGGAAGGCGCGCTGGCGCAGCTTCCGCAGCTTGACCGGGCGGAGATTGAGGATGTGATTCTAGGCTGCGCGATGCCAGAGGCCGAGCAGGGCATGAACGTGGCGCGCATTGCCGCGCTGCGCTGCGGGTTGCCGATTGAGTCCTCAGCCATGACGGTCAATCGTTTTTGCTCGTCGGGCTTGCAGTCCATTGCGCTGGCGGCGGATCGTATTCGCGGCGGCGGAGCAGAGGTCATCATTGCTGGTGGCACGGAGAGCATGAGCATGGTGCCGATGGGTGGCAATAAAGTTTCCGCCAATCCCTGGCTGATGGAGCACGCGCCGGGAACCTATCTTTCAATGGGTCTGACGGCGGAGCGATTGGCGCAGAAATTTTCCATCACGCGGCAGCAGGCAGATGAATTTTCCCTGCAAAGCCATCGCAAGGCGCTGGCGGCGATCCAAGCGAAGGCATTCGAGGAAGAAATTGTACCAGTCACGGTTACGAATTCGACGGCTCCAGAAAAGGGAAGCAAGCTGGTAATGCGTTCGACGGAGTTTCGCGTGGATGAAGGGCCGCGTGCTGACACGTCACTTGACGCGCTGAGCGCATTAAAGCCCGCCTTTCACGCCAAAGGGACGGTGACGGCGGGGAACTCTTCGCAGACTTCGGATGGCGCGGCGGCAGTGGTGGTTGTGTCCGCCGAACGAGCGCAGGCGCTGGGGCTGGCTCCGTTGGCGCGTTTTGTTGCCTTCGCCACCGCTGGATGCGCGCCAGAGGAGATGGGCCTTGGCCCGCTCTTTGCGATTCCCAAGGCGCTGAAGCTGGCGGGTTTGAAGCTGAGCGATCTTGGCCTGATTGAATTGAACGAGGCATTTGCCGCGCAGTCGTTGGCGGTGATGCAGCAGGTTGGCTGCAATCCAGAGATCGTCAACGTCAATGGTGGCGCGATTGCTCTCGGTCATCCTTTGGGATGCACCGGAGCCAAGTTGACGGCGACGCTGCTGCATGAGATGCGGCGGCGCAAGGTTCGCTACGGCATGGTGACCATGTGCGTAGGCGGCGGCATGGGCGCTGCGGGGATTTTTGAACGTATTTAGTAAAAAGGTTGTAATGAAACGCAGATCCCTCCACTCCGATTCTTAGCTCGCAGAGCGAGCCAAAAATCGACGGTTGGGATCAAGTTTATGAGGGAATGAAAGACTCACGGCTCAAGGGAGAAGCACAGATGGCATCCACAGTGGAAACAGGCGCGCCGATGAAAAAGGTGAACGGCGGCAGTTTTTTGATTGAAGAACGTTTGCCTTCGGAGGTCTTCACCCCAGAGGATTTCAGCGACGAGCAGCGGCAGATTGCGCAGACGGCCTTTGATTTCGCCAGGAATGAAGTTGTTCCCGTCGCCGATGCCATTGAAGTCAAGAATTTTGAAGTGACCAAGGGGCTGCTGCGCAAGGCGGGCGAGCTGGGACTGATGGGCGTCGATGTTCCAGAGGAGTATGGCGGCCTGGAGATGGACAAAGTGACCTCGGCCATTGTCGCGGATCACATCGCGCAATCGGCCAGTTTTTCTGTCGCGTTCAGCGCGCATGTCGGCATCGGTACGCTGCCGATTGTCTGGTATGGAACGGCGGCGCAGAAGCAGAAATATCTGCCCAAGCTGGCATCGGGCGAGTGGCTGGGCGCGTATGCGCTCTCGGAGGCATCTTCGGGTTCAGACGCGATGAACATTCGCGCCAAGGCCACGCTCTCCGCCGATGGCAAACACTATCTGCTGAATGGCGAAAAGATGTGGATCACCAACGCCGGGTTCGCCGATGTGTTCACGATCTTTGCAAAGGTGGATGGAGAAAAATTCACAGCCTTCATCGTGGAGCACGGGACGCAGGGGTTGACGGTAGGCGCGGAGGAACACAAGCTGGGCATTCGCGGCTCCTCCACCTGCCCGTTGATTTTGGCCGACTGCAAAGTCCCGGTGGAGAATGTGCTGGGCGAGGTTGGCAAGGGACATCACATTGCCTTCAACATTTTGAACATTGGTCGTTTCAAGCTGGGCGCGGCCTGCGTGGGTGGCGCGCGCACATCGCTGGCCAACAGCATTCACTATGCCAAGGAGCGCAAGGCCTTTGGAAAATCTATCGCAGAGTTTGGCCTGATTCAGGAAAAGATTGCCGAGTGCGCCGTCGGCATTTACGCCGGAGAGAGCATGGCTTATCGCACAGTGGGCATGATCGACGCAGCGCTGGCCGATATGGACAAGCAATCGCCAACGATGGCGCTGGAGATTCAGAAACGCATTGAAAATTATGCCGTTGAGTGCTCCATCCTGAAGGTCTGGGGATCGGAGATGCTGGGCATGGTCGCCGATCATGGGGTGCAAATCTACGCAGGCTACGGCTATGTCGAGGAGTATCCGGCGGAGCGCGCCTACCGCGATGCGCGCATCAATCGCATCTTTGAGGGAACCAATGAGATCAATCGCCTCATCATTACCGGCTGGGTGATGAAGCGGGCGATGAGCGGGCAACTGGCGCTGATGCCCGCCATCAAGCAGTTGATGGATGAGGTGCTGGCCGGGCCGGTCGTGCGCGAGGAGCGCGAAGGCGAAATGGCCAACGAATACGGCATGTTGGCGAATGCCAAGAAGCTGGCTCTCTTTGCTGCTGGCGCGGCCACGCAAAAATACATGCAGGCTTTGGCGGATCAGCAGGAGGTGATGGCGGCGCTGGCGGACATGATGATTGAAGTCTATGCGATGGAATCCTGTATGCTGCGCGCGCAAAAGCTGCTGGATCGCAATCCCGGCCAGAGCAATCCCAGTCAGAGTAATTCCGGCTCGGTGGCGGAGCAGGCAGTTGCGATGAGCCGTATTTACGCAGGAAAGGCATTCGAGATCATTGAGAATGCGGCGCGGCGCGTGATTGCAGCCGTTGCTGAGGGCGATATGCTGCGCACGCAGTTGGCGATTCTGCGCCGCCTGGCAAAGTATGAACCGGCGGATACGATTGCGTTGAAGCGCAGCGTCGCAAAGCGCGTGGTGGAGGCAGGCAAGTACGCGCTTTGATGATGGGGTCGAGATGCATTTCGGAGCGCCTCTCGTGCTGCCCCTCCCGTTTTGGGTTGCTCTCCAAGTTGGGACAACGCAGCCCTCGCGCCGACATCGCAGATTTTTCTGTGCAACAAAATTTTTCTCTATACGTCTACACTGGAGAGGCTCCAGTGTCTGTATTTTTCTTTTGCAGCGTGGAGGAAAAATTCAGACATGAGTGAAGATTCAACATCTTTCGGAGAGCTGGGAATTCTATGAGAACCTCCATGTATCGATGGATTTCAAGCGTAATTGTGGCGGCGTTTTTGATGGGGCCTGTGTGTTTGTTGCAGGCGCAGGTGCTGGTGAAAAATCGGATCGTCGGGGAGATTCGCTCGGATCGAATGATGGTGGTGCGAGGAAGCCTGCATCCGTTGGTCGCCGTTGCACGCGACGAAGGCCAGCTTCCCGGATCGTATGCCATTCAGGGCATGTCGCTGCTCTTCAATCGCTCGGCGGCGCAGCAGGATGACCTGAATCGTCTGCTGGCGCAGCAGCAAACGCGGGGATCGGCGATGTTTCATCACTGGCTGACGCCCGCCCAGTTTGCCGCGCGCTATGGTACCAGCCAGAGTGATTTACAGGCCGCCGCCGCATGGCTGCGCAGCCAGGGATTTACCGTCGATCAGATTCCACCGAGCGCGGATCGCATTGATTTTAGCGGAACGGCGGCGCAGGTTAATGCCGCTTTTCATACCGAGATGCATCGATATTTGCTGCGTGGCGCGGAGCATTGGGCCAACAGCACGGAGCTTTCCTTTCCGCAGGCCATCGCGGGCATGGTCATTGGCGTGGCGCATCTGAATACCTTTCGTCCGGCGGTCTCGCATTTGAAGAGCACGCCCATCCATCTGGCGCGAAAACCTGGATCGACGCGCCTGCGTCCGTACTACACGGTGACGAATTCCGGCGCGCCCGTGAATTATCTTGCGCCAGCGGACATCCAGACGATCTATGACATCACAGCGCTCTACGGTGCCGGTGTCTCCGGCACCGGTCAGTATCTTGGCATCATGGGCCAGACAGACATTACCCAGTACATGAGCGATATCTCGATCTTTCGTTCGCTCAGCGGCCTGAACGCCAGTAACTTGCCCACACAGATCGTGATGCCGGGCACGGGCAGTACCAGCGGCGAGGCCGCTGCGGGCGCGGCCACCGGCGATCTGGGGGAATCGGATCTGGATACGGAGTGGTCGGGCGCAGTAGCCAAGGATGCCAGCATCATCTATGTCACCGTAGGCTCCAATCAGAATTACAGCGTATTGGATGCGCTCCAATACGCCATCCAGACAGACCTGGTAAACAATAACCAGAATGTGCTCCCAGTTATTAGTATCAGCTATGGAAATTGTGAGCAGCAGTATACGCAGGCAGAAATCGAACAATACGTGGGACTGGGCCAGCAGGCAAACTCCCAGGGACAGACCATCGTGGCATCTTCAGGAGACGATGGCTCGGCGGATTGCGATGGACTTGTCAACAATGTTCAGGAGACGGCGGCTACGTTGGGGCTGGCCGTGGATTTTCCAGGGAGCAGTCCGTATACCACCGCCGCCGGGGGCACCTCCTTTGAAGCGGATATCAACAGTCCGGCACAGTATTGGGACGAGGCGGGCAACTACACCACCTCGCAGGGAGCCACCAATGGATCCGCGCTCTCCTACATCCCGGAGGGAGCCTGGAATGACTCGCCGACGCTGGCGGCAGCGCAGGCCAATGGTGGATTGGGAGCTGGGGGTGGCGGTATCAGCGAGGTCTTCAACGCCAATCCCAACTACAGCGTGGCTGCCTCCTCCCCGCCCACGCCGTCGCTGGCTGGTACGGGATTGAGTTATCTTGCCGCCAAGCCTTTCTGGCAAACGGGGCCGGGTGTGCCCAATGATGGCGCGCGGGATGTCCCCGATGTCGCCCTTTCTGCTGATCCAGATCATGATGGCTATGTGATGTGTACGGAAGAAACCAACAACAGCGGTGCCATCACCATACCCAGTTGCGCGTCGCCTACGCAGTATCCCTACACGGACGCGAATGGCAGCGGCACCATCTATGGGGGAACCTCCGTGTCCGCGCCGCAGTTTGCGGCCATGATTACGCTGTGGAACCAGGCGGCGGGTTACACCATTAGCTCGGCCCACGGTGGTGGCGTGGGCAATGCCAACTATATCCTCTATGCGCTGGCGCAGACCTCTCCATCGGTCTTCCACGATGTGGTGGCCAGTAGCAATCAGGCCACCAACAGCAATGCGGTGGATTGCCAGCAAGGAACTCCATCCTGCGTTCCCGATCCGAACAACAGCGGCAATTACATCATGGCCGGATACGACGTGGGCGCAGGCTATGATCAGGCGACCGGGCTTGGCTCCGTGGATGTGGCGGCGATGTCTGCGGTATGGGGATCGGCTTCGCCTGCTGGCGAGTCCTTCAATCCAAATACAGGCAATCCGGCTCCAGATTTCCAGATCGTCGGAAATCCTGCACAGGTGAGTCTGATTCCAAGCGGCTCCGCCACCGCGACCATTGACTCCACGGCCTTGGACGGCTTTACCGGAACGGTGACGCTGACCTGCGCGGGACAGTCAGCCCACGGCATTTCCTGCAACTTTGGCGGTCAGCCCAGCGCCACGGTCACGCCTGGGGCCACGCTCGGTGCCAGCGGGTCGTCGGCCACGCTCACCATTGTAGCCGCCGCTACGGCGACCCCCAGCCTTCAATATCCACGCATCTTTCCGCATGGGATGCCGCCGTCGCAGCAACAGCAACCCTGGCAGCGACTTGCCGGGGGCGGAATTGCCTTTGCCGCTCTCTGCATGATGGGGTTGCCAGCGCAGCGGAGACGCTTCCTGTCTCGCTTTGGCAGGCAGGCAAATTGGATGGCGATGTCATTATTGCTGCTGATAGTTTGCGTGGGGGCCACCATCGGCTGTAGCTCCACCTCCAGTGCCGCTGGTCTAAACATTGCGCCGCCAAATCCTGGGCCAACGCCCAACATCTCCAACTATGTAACCGTGACGGCGACGGCTGGCACCGATGTACACTCCATCGCGATTACGTACAACCTGCAGTAGGCGAGAATTGAAAAACTTACATGCGTGGGAAATATCGGTTTCAGAAAACCGATTGCCAGAGAAGCTGCCGTTGTACAGGCATGTAAGGATCATAAGTCGCTCCTTTTCAAGGGGGCAGATTGCTGGGTTGTTGATCTGGACAGGTTGTGCCATGCAAATGGCCTTTGCACAGCAAACAATCCTGGGCTGCCGTGGGTTGCAAAAGACTACGGAGAGCGCAACGTTAAACTCGACGCAACCAGAATCATCGCTGCCAAACGCCCCGTCTTATAGCCCGCCAACGCAAAAGGAGCGCGCGTGCATCCTCATCGTGAGCAATCTTGGCCCACTGGCTCTTGGACGCACGGCGTTATTCGCGGCGATTTCTTTTGGACTCGACACCCCTCCGCAATGGGGGCAGGATGTAGCCGGATATGGTCAGCGATTCGGTCTTCGCATGGCGCAATTTGGCGCGCAGAGTAGCACGGATTATCTGCTTGCCGACATCCTTCATGAGGATCCTCGATTTTTCCCATGCAGGGAATGCAGCTTTAAGGAAAAATTGCGTACCGCGGCCCGCGAGACATTTACGTCCCCCGTTGGTTCCGACGGCCATCGACGTCTGTCCGTGGCGAAGATTGTCAGCCCCTTTGCTGGTGCGGCGGTGATCGACACCATGAATCCAAATACGGCACTCACCACGGGAACAATGGCGCAGCAAGCTGTCGTTGGCTTTTCCGGGCGCTTCGCGAGTAACCTGTTCAGGGAATTTTGGGACACGCGCTAAGTGTGAAGTCTCAATAGGTTGTCCATGCGAGCCGGATCGGAGAAGCTGATCGCGATGAGCAATCCAGTTTCAAGGGAGATCGAATGGACAATCCCTGGATACTGGACTGTTCTGGTTTGGAACGCGAGAGGTCGCATCAGCGCCATATTTTATAAAAACTTCTGTACGCATCTGTTCGCAATGGGTGTACTATTCTGCTCAGATGGCGATGGGGCGACTTTATTGCAATAGAATGGAGCCGCTTCCGTGGACATGAATTGCAGCGAAATGCGAGGTGCAATTATGAGCTACGTCGTAGTAATGTGGGTCGTTTGGGGTATGCTGACCACGATTCTTCTCGGCCTTCTGATGTATCGCGGCCATGTTTCTCGGAATGAAGAAGACCTGTTGTTTTTGAGCGACTCCAGTGAGATGGAGCATCGAGAGCAGGATGAGATTCAGATTAAAATTAAGAAAATTGAGCCAGTGATCCGCGTATTTGGTGGCGTAACCGGGCTGATTACAGCAGTTATCGTCGTCTTCTATGTCTACGATGCGATCCGACACTTTTAGGCCGCAGCATCGTTGATCGGGTGAGGTTCGCGCTGGCTGGTTGCCATGTCAGCGCAGGGGGGTGTTCGCCTACGGCGGGACTCAAGTCCCGCCGTAGGCAAGTCTCAGGCTTGTGCAGCGCCTCCTTAACAAAAATCAGGTGTTATGGGTGGAAGCGCGCAAAGAGAGGAATCTTCGTTAGATCATTGAACAATACAAAGGCGAAGATGAGCATCAGGAAAACAAAAGCGGTCTGGTAGACACGCTCCTTGAACTGCTGATTCAGATCGTGCCGCAGCAAACTTTCCACCAACAAGAGCAGGATCACGCCGCCATCGAGAATCGGAATAGGCAGCAGATTGAAGATGCCCAGATTCAGGCTGATGGTAGCCATCTCGCCGAATAGAGGTGTCCACCCCGGCATGGAGACGATGCGCCCTGTCTCCTGCGCGATGCCTACTGGCCCGCTCAGAGAGCGCACTGACATGCGCAGCGTCACCATGCGGCGCAGCACTTCGACGATCAACGTGGAGCCTTTGATGTTTTCATGCGCGGACTGTCGCATGGCGGCAAACAACGGCAGACGCTCGACGTGAAAGGGAGGCGGGTCAGCGCTGAATCCAATCAGGTACATGGGCTGCCCGCTCGCATTTTTATGCAATGCGGGCTGCACATTCAGGGTCAGGGATTGTCCCTTGCGCAGCACGGTGAGCGCAATCGACTTTCCGGCCTGTTGTTGCAGATACAAAATGACGGATGTCAACGAGTGGAAGGCGATGCCATCGACGGCGGCGATTTGGTCGCCCGCGCGCAAACCAGCCTTGTATCCAGGGTAGGTGGATTCCACTGTAGTAACACGGAGAGGAGCTTGTTGTTCCTGCGCGGCAATGCCAAGGTCTTGCAGCGAAAAACCATCGGGATTGTCACTGTTCGGCAGATGCATTCGTAGGGCTTCGACCTGTCCCTGGCGATCCACGCGCAGGGATACCGTGTGATTAAGATTCAGGATGGTGCGAAGAAAGACCTGTTGCCAGTCGGGATTTTGCACGCCATCGTAGCGAATGATCTGGTCGTTACGTTCGAGACCCGCCTTGGCTGCGGGAGAATTGGGTTGGACATAATCCACAATGGCAGGCCCGTTCATAAAATTCGGAACCTCATTGTGCGCCATGTAGACGACGGTGAGCAGCAAAAAGGCCAGCACAAAGTTGGCCGCCGGCCCGGCACAGGCAATCAGGACGCGCTGCCAGCGGGGATGGTTGCTGTAATCGCTGGGGTCGGAGCTGGTCTCGCCTGTCGGCAAGTCGCCAACGACTTCGCCAGCCATTTTCACATAGCCGCCCAAGGGCAGCAGGCTGACTCGATAATCCGTATCGCCACGGCGAAGACCAAAAAGACGCTTGCCGAACCCGATGGAGAAGGTTTCCACGCGCACGCCGCACAATTTGGCGACGGCGAAATGGCCAAACTCATGCACCAGAACCATGATGCCGAGCACGATGAGCATGGAGACGATACTGACGAGAGCAAACGACATGGGTAATACCGAAAGTGATCCTATCTAAAAAACTGAATTCAACGCAAGCAATCTTTGTGTTCTTACGCGGCGTTCTCCTGCACGTTGCCTGTTGGCGCGCTTGAAAACGCGCCGTGGCAACTCATGTTTGCGACACCGATTTTTTTTTCGCGCCTGCGCGCAACACCTCGCGCGCTTTTTCTCGCGCCTGCGCATCCGCTTGCAGGACTTCCTGAATGGTGGACGGATGGCGGCGTGGGGTTTGTTCCAGCACTGCCTCTATTGTACGCGGGATGGCAGAGAAGGAGATATGCCCGGCAAGAAAGGAATCCACGGCAATTTCATCAGCGGCGTTGAGCGCGATGCAATGCTCCCCGCCAATTTCTGCGGCCTCATACGCGAGGCGCAGGCAGGGGAAGCGGGCGAAATCTGGAGGCTCAAAGTCCAGATGCGACAGACTGCGCATGTCGAAGGTTAAGTCGGAGGCAACACGCTCCGGGTACGTGAGCGCATAGAGAATAGGCAGGCGCATGTCGGTGACGGAGAGTTGTGCCAGAATGCTGCCATCGACAAACTCGACCAGAGAGTGAATGGTGGATTGCGGATGCACCGTGACCTGCACGGCGCTCGGCGGAAGATCGAAGAGGCGGCAGGCTTCGATGATCTCCAGACCTTTGTTGAGCATGGTGGCGGAGTCAATGGTGATGCGCTGGCCCATCACCCAGGTGGGGTGCTGGAGTGCCTGCGTCACGGTGATGTTGGCAAATTGATCCGGCGGGAGCGCGCGAAACGGGCCGCCTGAGGCGGTGAGCCAGATTCGTTTGATCTCCGCCTTCGCGCCGCCGCGCATACATTGGTGGATGGCGTTGTGCTCGCTGTCGATGGGCAGCAGCGGCACGTTGCGCTGGCGTGCCTCGCGGGTCAGAATTTCTCCGGCGGCGACCATACATTCTTTATTCGCAAGGCCCACGGGAATGCCTGCGACGACAGCGGCGTAGGTGGCTTCGAGTCCGGCGACACCGACGATGGCGCTGACGACAAAATTGACGCCCGGCAGCGTAGCCACGCGCACGGTTCCAGCGGCACCGTGCAGCACTTCAATCTGGGTGAGTCCGGCGGCGCGCAGGCGCGTTTGTAATGCAGCGGCGTCGGATTCTGTAGCCACGGAGACGACCTGCGGCTGCCAGCGCTGGCACTGCGCGAAGATGGCATCCAGGTTGCGCCCAGCGGCCAGACTCAACACGCGGAAGCGGTCAGGATACTGCTCCACGATGCGCAGCGTGCTAAGGCCAATGGAGCCGGTGGAACCGAGAATGGCAAGTTGCTTCACAGAAATCGCCTATAAAGAAGTTTGGATGAATTGTTCATTAAAAAAATTTGGATGAATTTTTTCATTAAAGAAGTTTGGATGAATTGTTCCGTCAAAATTCGGATGAGTTTTCCTGTCTGCCCAGAGATATTCGCCAAGCCAAGATTCTCTGGATTCTTCACTCCGCTACGCTTCGCTCAGAATGACCTTCCTTCAGATTTCTCGTATCCTCGCGAAAGAACCGCCTACCAAGGGTACAACTGCTGAAGCTGCAAAAGGTACCACAGCACGGGCAGGGCGAGCAGAAACGCATCGATGCGATCCAGAACGCCGCCGTGTCCGGGTAGCAGCGTGCCAGAGTCCTTGACACCCGCTCCCCGCTTGATGGCCGACTCCAACAGATCGCCAATCTGTGCGGCGATGTTCAAGAGAATGGCCATCACGCCCCAGTACCACCAAGGCTGCGAATAGATCAGCAGAACGCGCGGGCCAATCGCCACAACGCCCAGCCCAGCCACAAGGCTGCCGACAACCGATCCGGCAGCGCCCTCCCAGGTTTTTTTCGGGCTGAGCATGGGGGACATTTGATGCTGTCCCCAGGCGCGTCCCACGTAGAGCGCGGTAATGTCTCCAGCCCAGACGACGACCAGCAGAAACAGAAACAGCGCTTTGCCATTCTCCTGCTGCGTCAGCAGCAGGGGAGCCAGCGCCAGCGGGTAGGCAACATAGATCAAGCCGAAAAAAGAGAAGGAAGTATCCGCCAGCACCCGCTCCGTGGGCGAGCGTAGTGCGCACACGCCGAGCAGCAACACGCCAAAGATCCCCAGCGCAGGAAGTAGAAAGCCGGGAATCCGGTAAATGACCGCGAACAAGATGGCTGCGCACAGCAGAACCAGCCAGCGTGGAACCTGCGTGCCGGAGGCATCCGCCAGAACCAGATATTCGTGGAGCGCCAATTCTGCAATCCCGCAGGCTGCCAGAATTTGCAGCCAATACGGGGCATCCAGAACCAACAGTAAGATCAGCGAGATCAGAACAATCCCCGTCAATACGCGCTTCATGCTTGGCAGACCGCTTTCAGTATTGATTTTTTGAGTCCAAAGGGAATTCTACTAGGAGAAGCTCTTTACAGGTTGCCCGGTTCAGGATTGTACAAACGCCTCATCGCACACAGAGGGTGGCGCGAGCTTGTCTTTGCCCAAGCCGCCGTAGCGACGTTCCCGGCGCTGATAGTCGGCGATAGCCTCCAGCAAATGTTGGCCGCGAAAGTCTGGCCAGAAGCGCTCCGTAACAAAAATCTCCGAATAGGCAATCTGCCACAGCAGAAAATTGCTGATGCGCATCTCGCCGCTGGTGCGAATGACCAGATCGGGGTCGGGCATGTGCGCCGTGTAGAGTTCTTTGGCCAGAGATTCTTCGGTGAGCAGCGGCAGCAGGTCTTCCATGCGGAGATTGCGCACGTCCGAGGCGGCGAGAATTTTCCGTATGGCTGCTTGCGCGGCATCCACGATCTCGCAGCGTGCCCCGTAGTTCAACGCCAGCGTGAGCGTCGTGCCGGTGTTCTGCGCGGTCTGCTCGACGGCCCAGCGCATCGTATCCTGCACCTCGGAAGGCAGCTCTCCGGTGCGTCCGATGTAAGCGATGCGCACGTTGTTGTCATTCATGCGGCGAACATTGCCCACCAGATAGCTTTTGAGCAGGCGCATCAGAAAACTGACTTCTGTTTTCGGTCGGCGCAGATTATTTTCCAGAGAGAAGGCATACAGTGTCAGCCACGGCAAGTTAATGCGCGAGGCCGTCTCCACCACGTACTGCACGGATTCCGCGCCCTGCTGGTGCCCGAAGAAGCGTTGCAATCGGCGCTGTCCGGCCCATCGGCCATTGCCATCCATGATGATGGCGACATGCTGCGGCAACCGCTCTGGCTCCAGTTGGCGGTAGATTTCCAGTTCTTCCGGCGCCAGTTCGTGAATCCGGCTCGATGGTGGGGACGAACCCAAGACGACAACCTCAATATGTTCGACCGTAGCACAGCCTCGGACGGGCTGCAAAGCCGGAGTCTCGGCAGAACTTGCGGGTCGATAGCGTCCCTGGAATCGTTACGACGACGCAATCGTTTCGCTGACGTGCAGCAGCAGGGCCACAGCAGCAGATGTCATGCGTGTTTTTGCAGAATCGGCGCGGCTGGTAAGAATAATGGGAACAGAGGCCCCGGTTACAATTCCAGCCAGACTTGCGCCGCCCAGATATTCCAACTGCTTTGCCAGCATGTTTCCCGATTCAAGATCGGGAACAACCACGATGTCCGCCTGTCCTGCAACCGAGGAGGTCAGATGCTTGATCCGAATTGCCTCTGGACTCACTGCGGTGTCGAATGCGAGGGGGCCGTCCAAAATGCCTCCTTTGATCTGGCCGCGCTCCGCCATTTTGCAAAGCGCCGCGGCATGGACGGTGGACACAATGTTGGAATGCACCGTTTCCACAGCCGAAAGGATGGCAACCTTGGGATCGGAAACCCCTAAAACGTGGGCAAGGTGAATCGCATTTTGCACGATGTCCACCTTGTCTTCCAGACTCGGCAGAATGTTGATTGCAGCGTCGGTGATGAGCAGGATACGGGAATAGGCTGGCGTATCCATGACAAAGATATGGCTGATCCTTCGCGTGGTGCGAAGCCCTGTTTCCCTGGACAAGAGAGGACGCAAAAACACATCCGTATGTAAACTGCCCTTCATTAACGCGCCAGCGCGGCCAGAACGGCACAGTTCCACGGAAATTTTTGCGGCCTCGATTTCATCTGCGGCATCAATGCTCTCGTATTGCCCAATCTCCAAGCCCTCCGTCCTGGCCAGATGCAGGATTGCGTTTTGCGGCCCAATCAAAATGGGACGGATCAATCCGCAGGAGGCAGCGTCCAAGGCACCCTCCAGCGCAACCCGCGTCAGCGGATAACACACCGCAACGGAAACTGCGGGCAGTCGCTTGGCTCGCTCTACGAGAACATCAAACCGAGAAACCTGGGAATCCATTGAGATGCGCTCCAGCCCCCATGCCCGCGTATTTAGCTTCCCACACTGCAAGGATACTCTTCCTGCGGAGTCTTGCCGTGAAGGACATCACCCTGCGCTGTACCTCTCATCACAGAAAGGATTTTTACTTCCGCATAGTATTGCGCATGAGAGGTTTCGTCTTGCCGTGAGGTGGATTTTTCTGCGGTGTCGTATGCTGTTGCGGAGTGTACTGTCGGATGGATTGCCTTCTCGAAGATATTTTTTCTGACCAACCAATGAGCTTTTCCCGGAGTCCAAGAGTCTAACGGAATATGAGGGATACGAGAGGGGATACAGGAGTGAATTTTGTGAATTCCAATCGCCGCGCTGCTTCCGCCGTCCAATCCACCTCCACAGTGGAAATATCTTCAGAGAGTGTGACAAACCAGCAGCCGCTTTCAGTGGAGGAAATGAGCAGGATCCATGCGTACTGGAACGCGTGCAATTACCTGTGCGTCGGGATGCTCTATCTGCGGGAGAATCCGCTGTTGCAAGAGCCGCTCAAGCCGGAGCATATCAAGCACCGCTTGCTCGGCCACTGGGGATCGGATCCCGGCCAAACGTTTGCCTGGGTTCATCTAAACCGCCTGATCAAAAAATACGACCTGAACATGATTTACATCTCCGGCCCAGGCCACGGCGCTCCCGCAACACTCTCGAATGCCTACCTGGAAGGCACCTATTCTGAGGTCTATCCAGACAAGAGCCAGGATGCAGAAGGTCTGCTGAAATTCTTCAAGCAATTTTCCTTTCCCGGTGGAATTGGGAGCCATTGCACGCCAGAGACGCCGGGTTCCATCCATGAAGGCGGGGAACTTGGCTACAGCATCGCGCACGCCTTTGGAGCGGTCTTCGACAATCCTGACCTGATTGCCACCGTGGTCGTGGGCGATGGAGAAGCGGAAACAGGGCCACTGGCTACGTCGTGGCACTCCAATAAATTTCTAAACCCAATGCGTGATGGGGCGGTTCTTCCCATTCTCCATCTGAATGGGTATAAGATCGCCAATCCCACGATTCTGGCCCGCATCTCCTCCGAGGAACTCGAACAGTTGTTTCGAGGCTATGGATGGACGCCGTATGTTGTCGAAGGGGACGATCCAGAGATCATGCACCAGAAAATGGCTGCAACCCTGGAGCATTGCGTTCAGGAGATACATGCCATCCAAAAACATGCTCGAAGCGCGAAGACTGCCGAGCGCCCACGCTGGCCGATGGTCATCCTGAAAAGTCCGAAGGGATGGACGGGGCCGAAGGAGTTGGATGGGCACAAAGTCGAAGGCTTTTGGCGGGCGCATCAGGTTCCGATTCCCGATGTAACTACGAATCCTGCCCATCTGCGCCTGCTGGAAGCGTGGATGCGCAGTTACAAGCCAGAAAAACTCTTTGATGCGCGCGGCAAGCTGATTGCTGAATTGCAGGCGTTGGCGCCGCAGGGAACTCGCCGTCTCAGCGCGAACCCGCACGCGAATGGTGGAGTGTTGTGCAAGCCGTTGCGGCTGCCGGATTTTCGAGACTTCAGCGTCGCGGTGAAGAAGCCAGGAACCTCCGAAGTGGGGCCGACAGAAATCCTCGCTCATTTTCTTGCGGAAATTATGCGCCGGAACATGGACAGTTTCCGCGTCTTTGGGCCGGATGAAACGGCTTCAAATCGCCTACAGGCAATTTACGAGGCCAGCAAGAAAACATGGCTCGCCGAGTACAAGCCGGAGGATCAGAATGGCGGCGAACTCTCCGCAGATGGCCGCGTGATGGAGATGCTCAGCGAGACGACGCTGGAGGGATGGTTTGAGGGGTACGTGCTGACCGGACGGCATGGATTGTTTTCCACCTATGAGTCTTTCGTTCACGTTATCGACTCCATGTTCAATCAACATGCCAAGTGGCTGGAGAAGTGCAAGACGGAAGTCAAATGGCGCGCTCCCATTCCTTCGATCAACTTATTGATTACCTCGCTGGTCTGGCGGCAGGATCATAATGGATTTACGCACCAAGACCCAGGGTTTCTGGATATTGTTACCAACAAGAGCGCGGCAGTGACGCGCATTTATTTGCCCCCTGATGCCAACTGCCTGCTCAGTGTTGCCGATCACTGCCTGCGCAGCACGAACTACATTAACGTGATTGTTGCGGATAAGCAGCCGCACTTACAGTACCTCGATATGGAGGCAGCGGTTCTGCATTGCACCAAGGGAATCGGCATCTGGGATTGGGCGAGCAACGATCAGGGCGAGGAGCCTGACGTGGTAATGGCCAGCGCCGGGGACATTGCAACAATGGAGTCGCTGGCCGCAGTCGCCATCCTGCGCGAACGCTTTCCAGACCTGAAGATTCGCTTCGTCAATGTGGTCGATCTGTTCAAGCTGGAGCCATCGACGGAACATCCACACGGACTGTCTGACCGCGATTTTGATTCACTCTTTACGCAGAACAAACCGGTCATCTTTAATTTTCATGGCTATCCTTCGCTGATCCACAAGCTCACATACCGACGCGCCAATCATGACAACATACATGTGCGCGGTTACAAGGAAAGGGGAAATATCAACACGCCGCTGGAACTTGCCATTCTCAATCAGGTGGATCGGTTCAACCTGTCGATTGACGTGATTGACCGCGTGCCGCAACTGCGTGCCGTGGGCGCTCATGCCAAAGAGTGGCTGAAAGATCAAATGACCGGGGCCATTCGCTATGCCCATGAAAATGGGATTGATCGCGAGGAGATTCGCAACTGGAAGTGGCCCCTTGGGTGAACCCGAATCGGATGAAAGCGAATCTTTCGTGATGCCACGTTTGCCTATTCTTGTTTTGAATGGCGGCTCTTCGTCGATCAAGTTTTCCGTCTACGATGTGGGGGATTCGCTTACGCTGCTCTACGACGGCGAGGCCAGCGGCATCGGAACGCTGAAGGCGCGGTTTGTTTTTCATGCGATAAAGGATGGCGTTCGTCAACAACAATCATCGGAGTCTGCGCCACAGAAACTCGACTCCTTTCCCGATGCTGTCCGAAAAATTGCAGAGACTCTCGACCAACCGGGAGTGCCGCGTCCCTTGGCTATTGGACATCGCGTCGTCCACTCTGGCCCAAATCTGACCAGGCACCAGCGCATCACGCCCGAAGTTTTGGCAGACATCGAGCAGGCGATTTCTTTTGCGCCATTGCATCAGCCAATCGCGCTCGGAATTATCCGAGAGGCCATGCAGCACTTTCCCGGTGTGGATAGTTACGCATGTTTCGATACGGTTTTTCACCAAACAATGCCTGAAGTCGCGTCGATCTACCCTTTGCCAAACAAACTTCGCGAACAAGGCGTTCATCGCTATGGATTTCATGGGCTTTCCTTTGAGTCGATCCTCCAGCAGTTTCAGGAGGGACGGGTTCCTGACTTGATGTCTTCTGCCAGAATTCCAGAACGGATGATCGTTGCTCATCTTGGCAATGGGGTCAGCATCACCGCCATGCGCGACGGAAAATCCATCGACACCACGATGGGATTGACCCCCTGCGGCGGCGTGTTGATGGGCACGCGCCCCGGAGATTTGGATCCAGGCTTGATCTTCTATTTGTTGCGCGAACAGGCGGGCAGCTCCGCCAATGCAACGGATGCTATTGAGCAGATGTTAAATCGGCGTTCCGGGCTGTTGGCGCTTTCTGAACTCTCAAATGATATGCGCGTGCTGCGCGATGCGGCTGCCAACGGAAATCAACAAGCCACTTTGGCTATTGAAGTTTTTGTTCGCAGCATAAAAAAAGTAATCGGGGGGTTGATTGCGCTGATGGGCGGCGTGGATGCGCTTGTTTTCACGGGCGGCATTGGCGAGCATGACGCGCTCTCGCGCTCGCAAATCTGCGTTGGATTGGATGCGTTTGGCATCATCATCAATCCCGATAAAAATAAAACAACGCGATCCGGCGCTCGCCGAATCAGCGAACAAGAATCCAGAACTGCCGTCTATGTACTCCCCGCAGAGGAAGATCGAAGGATCGCCGCCCATGTTGCAGGGATGGTTCGCTTCAGAAACGGCTGAGCGGTGGTTCTGAAGATTTCCTGAATGCGAAATGGTAAATACAAAATGGTGGCCAGAGACGGGATCGAACCGCCGACGCCGGCCTTTTCAGGGCCGCGCTCTACCACTGAGCTATCTGGCCTTGGAGTGAACTCCAGGAGGGTACAACGGCTGCCAATTCCTGCGGAATACGCGCTACGATTGGCAGCTCTCTACGCAGTATAGCAATGGCTTGCGAACCTGCCAAATTTTCTGCGCGCTTCGCTTGAAATTGCATCTCACTTCACCTACGCTGCAAGGGAAGAGAGGACGCGATGAGCGAAATGGAAGAGTCGCCGGACGGAAGAGGCAGGATACAAAGGACAGAGGCCGAGTGGCGCGCGCAACTGTCTCCGGAACAATTTCATGTGACGCGGCAGAAGGGAACGGAGCCAGCTTTTTCTGGTGCGCTATATCGCAATCATGCCGATGGAAAGTATCGGTGTGTCTGCTGCGATGCAGAGTTGTTTGCATCGGAGGCGAAATTTGAATCCGGTTCCGGCTGGCCCAGCTTCTGGCTGCCAGCCATGCCAGCGGCGGTAAAAACGCAGGAAGATTCCAGCCACGGGATGCGCCGCGTGGAGGTAACGTGTGCGAAGTGTGGCGCGCACCTGGGACATCTGTTTCAGGACGGCCCCAGGCCGACAGGTCTGCGCTACTGCATCAACAGCGTGGCGTTAAAGTTTGAGAAGAGGTAGTAGGAGATTTTTCTTGTTGGTACAAGCTGTCACCCAACGAGAAGTCCCTTTCGGGCGAGGCGAAGAATTCAGGCTGAATGGGCAAAGTTCGGGGATTCTGGATTTTTCGTTTCGCTCGAAATGACGAATGTCATCATCATCCTTGCATTCCCGTGGGCAGATGGATGGTGATATCGAATGTTTTTGTCAGCCCAAGATTCGGCAAGGGCGTGCCGAAGTCCTTTCCATTGCCAACCACGAGGATCGCCAGGCCGTCGGCGACATTTTGAACCAGATATGTTCCACCCTAATATGTGTTGGCAAATAGAGCGGGTTCCCACCTCCTCGAAAAAAATCCTGCAAAATGAAAAAAATATCTTGACAACGCAGAATTCTGGCGCTAGCCTTACTTCCAATCCGCATAAATCGTTTCAGTGTATCGATTTTAGTTGGGTGCCTGTAGATGATCAAGAGGTTGTACCGATTTCGGAGCGGCTGATGGGCGGCTTGTAAGAGAGACTACCATGAGGTCGC
>JAJZIJ010000070.1 GCA_021810625.1 Acidobacteriota bacterium | reverse complement strand
CCGCCATATTCTCCGGACTTGAATCCCATCGAGAAGGCTTGGTCCAAACTCAAACAACTGCTCCGCTCGGCAAGGGCACCAACCAAAGAGGCACTCGATAGGCGACGGCGCGGCCATCACAGACGAGAAGCAGTTGCACTTGGCGACCGAGGCTGGCGCGGAAATCTTGCTCTTCGATCTGGCGTAAGGTGTAACAGAATGGATGCTCCCCACTCAAGCCAAAAGCAGGCTTGAATGGGGCACCCGGCGAGGTGCAGTTCATGTCCGCAGGTACAGGCGTTCGGCACAGTGAGTTCAACCCCTCGACTTGTCCCCCCCCCAACGTGTAGCATGTGTATGTCCATAACATGCAGGAGTATGGTGGAGCTTTCAGGAGCCAACGCGGAAGTATGCATCATTGGACAGGGAAAGCCTCGCGCCTGTCGTAGTGGGGTGGGATTTTAAAATTAAAGGGGGACGCAGTGAAGAAATATCTTTCTGTATTTATTGTGTCTGGGATTATTTTTGTAGGAGCAATTTCTGTATTTGCACAGAAAAAAAGCTCCACGCCTTTGATGGATCACCGCGCGTATGTAGGCGCATTTATCGGAGGCAACGCGAACGGAACGCAGAGGAACAATACCGAAACTGTCAGCGGCGCAGGTTCTGCTTCTATTTCGACTTTGACGGAAACAGGAGGATTGGCTGGCGGCGCTGAGCTAGGCTACTATAGCCACTATTTTGGAGCGGAACTCGACGATGTTGCGATGGGATGGACAATTCCGACTCAATACGTCACAGCTACCGTCGGAAACACAAGTTCGCCCCAGGATTTCGGTAAACTCACCGGAACGCGGAATGTGTTTTTGATTAATGGACTGGGGCGTATTCCCATTTCAACCTCATGGGGAATGTGGTATCCGTATCTGGGAATTGGGCCAGGCTTTGTTGCAGGTACCGCACAGAAACCTGGCTCCACGGAAACCTGGACTATGAATCCGAGTTGGGCATTTGATTTCAAGATAGGAGCTGCCTTTGTTTGGCAGAACGGGTTTGGACTGTTTATCGAGGATCAGGGTATTGGGACTGGGATAAATCTGTCCGGCACGTCTCCAACCCAGTCGGGAACGCTGAAAGGAACGTCGGTCAATGGCGTGTTGGATGTTGGGGTAAGTTACAACTTCAAGCTTTAGGGAATCTCTGAATAAGTCAGTGTTTTGAAGGGGCGGGACTTTAGTCCCGCCGTAAGCCCCTGACATTGCAATCCGGCCGGGTGCCCCATTCAAGCCGTTTTTTGGCTTGAGTGGGGGGAACTTCCAGCCGTGTGGCCCGTCTTGATTTTGAGACCTGGGCACCACGCGACCCACCCGCTTCAGCGCGTGGCGTTTGCCGGAAGAATATCTTCGACATCGACCCATTGCGTGGGATAGTTGCCGGTGTAACAGGCTGTGCAGTAGCGCAGATCGTTATTCTCGCCGCAGGCCTGCAACAGGCCGTCGAGCGACAGGTAGGCCAGCGAATCGGCCTCAATGTACTGGCGGATTTCTTCGACAGATTGGTTGGCCGCGATCAGTTCGCGCTTGCTGGGCGTATCGACACCGTAGAAGCAGGGCGAAATCGTCGGCGGACAACTGATGCGCAGATGCACTTCCTTCGCGCCCGCGCCGCGCACCATGCGGACGATCTTGCGGCTGGTGGTGCCGCGAATGATCGAGTCGTCGATAAGAATGACGCGCTTGCCTTCCAATAAATTCCGCACAGGATTCAGCTTCAGCTTGACGCCGAAGTCGCGCACGCGCTGCTCTGGCTCAATAAACGTGCGACCTACATAATGGTTGCGGATCAGCCCGAAGCGAAAGGGAAGGTTGCTCTCCGCCGCATATCCAATCGCTGCTGTCACGCCGGAGTCAGGAACCGGCACCACCAAATCGGCTGGAACGGCAGATTCACGCGCCAATCGGCGGCCCATCTCCTCGCGGCTCTCCTGCACCCAGCGGCCATAGATGCGGCTGTCCGGGCGCGCAAAATAAACATGCTCGAAAATGCAACTGGATTGCGGCACGCCGCTGGCGTATTGGCGGCTGCTGATACCTTCACGCGAGACCATGATTAACTCGCCCGGCTGCACATCGCGCTCATAGACGGCGCGCAGCAGGTCAAAGGCGCAGGTCTCGGAGGCAAAGACAACCGTCTCGGTTCCATCGTCGTTGTAAATGCGGCCCATCGACAGAGGCCGAAAGCCCCGTGGATCGCGCGCGGCAAAGATGCGGTCGCGGGTCATCATCACAATGGAAAACGCGCCTTCCACCTGACGCAGCGAATCGGCAATCGCGTCGATCAGCGTGGCTTCTTTGGAGTGCGCGATCAACTGCACGATAATTTCCGAATCGCTGGTGGTCTGGAAGATGGCTCCATCGCTTTCCAGGCGCGCGCGCGCGCTGTCCAAGTTTACCAGATTTCCGTTGTGGGCAATGGCGATCAGCCCTTTGGTGGATTCGACGCGAATGGGCTGCGCGTTCAGCAGCGCGGAGTCGCCAGTGGTCGAGTAGCGCGTGTGTCCAATCGAAAGCGAGCCGGGCAGCTTGTCGAGCACGTCGTCAGTAAAAATCTCTGCGACCAGCCCCATGCCTTTAATGTTCCAGAGGTTTTCGTAGTCAGCGCTGGCGATTCCGGCAGATTCCTGTCCGCGATGTTGCAGCGCGTAGAGGCCCAGGTAGACCTGCCGCGCAGCATCGGGATGGTTGTGAATGGCGACGACGCCGCACTCTTCGCGCAACTTGTCGAATGGGGTATCGTCGAGCGCGCGCTGCCGTTCCAGATTGTTCATGCCATCCTTCCTGCCGGGGTAATCACTTCCTGCCGTAGCGTGGATTCTAGGCTATCGGCCCAGATGGGGATCAGTTCCGCAACGTTCGCGGAGAGAAGCGCGCGCTTGTCTGTCTGCACGGTCAACGTGGCGCGTGTGGTGGTGCCGCGTGCCTGGATGGTGAGTCCATACTGCGCGACGAGTTGCTCGATCCTCTGTATCGATGCTGCCGCGCAGGTGACAATCACGCGGCTGGCATCTTCGCCAAACAGCGCGAGCATGTCCGACGTCTCCGACGCAGCCAGCGTGATCTCTGCGCCAAGTTGATGCTGAAATCCGCCTTCAGCTAGAGCTACAGCAAGCCCGCCATCGGAGATATCCCGCGCCGAGTGCAGCAGCCTGGCCCCTGCCAGCGCGGCCAGCGCCAAGTGGAGCTTAGCCTCCGCCGTCAAATCCAGCGCAGGAGGCTGTCCCCAGAGCGAACCAAAAATGACCCGCGCATACTCGCTGGAACCAAAGCTGGCGAGTGCCGCATTTTCTTTGGCCGGAGTTGTCGCAGCCAGCACCAGCACGGTATCTCCAGCGCGTTGAAAATCTGCTGGAACCGCCGTGGTCACATCTTCCAAAATGCCGACGATGCCGACCACGGGCGTGGGATAAATGCCCTCGCCCTTCGTTTCGTTGTAGAGCGAGACATTGCCGCCAGTGATGGGCGTGCCCAGCGCGATGCAAGCCTCGGCGATGCCGTCAATGGCCGTCGAGAGCTGCGCCATAATCTCTGGCTTCTCTGGATTGCCAAAGTTCAGACAGTTGGTGGCGGCTACAGGAGTTGCTCCCGTACAGGCGACCTTGCGCGCGGCCTCTGCGACCGCGTGCGCCGCGCCCAGTCGGGGGTTCAGGTAACACCAGCGGCCATTGCCGTCGAGCGCCATCGCCAGCCCGCGCTTGGTTCCCTTGATGCGCATCACGCCGCCCTCGCCACCGGGGCCTTGCACGGTGTTGGTTTGCACCATGCTGTCGTACTGCTCATGTACCCAGCGCTTGGAACATAGATTTGAGGACGCAAGCAGCGTCTTCAAGTCGGCTTCCGCGTTGCGGGAAGATTGCATCTGCCGCAAAATCTCTGCTGGCGGCACAGCGGGAACCGGAGCCTTCCATGTGCCGACAGGCCGATGGTAGCGCGGCGCATCATCGGTCAGCGAGGTGTTGGGAATATCCGCGACCAGCACGCCACGATGCAGAATGCGTAAGCGCGGCTCCGCGATCACGCTGCCGACGATGACCGCATCGAGTCCCCACTTGGCGAAGACCTGCAACACTTCTTCAGCGCGGCTCTTTTCGGCCACCAACAACATGCGCTCCTGCGATTCGGAGAGCATCATTTCATAGGCCGTCATGTTGGTCTCGCGCTGCGGAATCTGATCCAGATTCATCACAATACCCACGCCACCGCGCGCGCCCATCTCGCAGCTTGAGGAGGTCAACCCGGCTGCGCCCATGTCCTGAATGCCGACAATCGCGCCGGTGCGCATCGCCTCCAAACAGGCTTCGAGCAGCAACTTCTCCATGAAAGGATCGCCGACCTGCACGTTGGGCCGCTTCTGCTCCGAGCCTTCGTGGAACTCCTCGCTGGCCATTGTCGCGCCGTGAATGCCATCCCGACCCGTCTTCGCGCCAACATATATGACAGGATTGCCAATGCCAGTCGCCTTGCCATAAAAAATTTCATCCTTGCGCATCAGGCCCAGCGCAAAGGCGTTCACCAGCGGATTGCCGGAGTAGCAGGATTCAAAGCGCGTCTCGCCGCCAAGATTGGGCACGCCAAAACAATTGCCATAACTGGCAATGCCGCTGACCACGCCCTCCAGAATGCTGTGGTTCTTGTGGATCACGGCTGTCGTCTCATCTTTGCTGCTGGCTGCAATCGGCCCAATGCGCAGTGAGTCCATCACGGCCAGCGGTCGCGCTCCCATCGTAAAGATGTCGCGGAGAATGCCGCCCACGCCCGTGGCCGCGCCCTGGAATGGCTCAATGTACGACGGGTGATTGTGCGATTCGATCTTGAAGGCGCAGACCCAGCCATCGCCCACGTCGATGATGCCCGCGTTTTCGCCCGGCCCCTGCACCACGCGCGCGCTCTCTGTTGGCAGGCGCTTTAGATGAACACGCGAGGATTTATACGAGCAATGCTCGCTCCACATCACGCTGTAGATGCCGAGTTCGGTCAGGCTGGGCACGCGGCCCAGCGCTTGCAGAATGCGCTGGTACTCGTCGTCGGTAATGCTGTGTTGCCGCAGCAATTCCGGCGAAAGGATCGCCGATTCGGGGGTCGCGGTGGTCGTGCCTGCATTCATGCCTGGGTTCATGCCGGGAATCTTTATTGTTGCACGTCCAAGCCATCTCTGTGGATAGTGACCTGCCCCCTAATCCAATCGGGAGTTCCCCCGGCTCTGCCGGGGAGGCAGTAGCAGTTTGACATTTGCGGGAGTCCATCCAAGAAACTCCAGAACGTGAGCCGCCAAGCACACGAAAAGGAGAATCTGGATGG
>JAJZIJ010000035.1 GCA_021810625.1 Acidobacteriota bacterium | reverse complement strand
GAGCAACGCGATGCCTGCCTCAAGCCTTGGACCGACTACTACAACCACCAGCGACCTCATGGTAGTCTCGGCTACAAGCCGCCCATCAGCCGCTCCGAAATCGGTACAACCTCTTGATCATCTACAGCCACCTGCCACCCGCCTGCCCTGACTGAGCCGTAAGCGAGCCGAACAAGTCTGGATTCTTCTCTTGGGGAACGCGCAACTCCCAGGTCTCCGAAAATCGAGACCTGGGAGCACCCGGCTATCACAAACGGCAGTGGTGGCTATCACAGACGGAGATGGGTTGTTTTATCCACGATGATCCGTGATGATTTCGCGAGAATTTCTCGCGTCGGCCTGTAGTTCATCACAGAACTTTGGAGGATGCTGCCTGTGATTTCCTTAAGAGTGTTGAACCAACGCACCCAGCCCTATTGGATTGGCTCTCTGTTTCTGCTTGCGCTTACGCTGTTGCTGCTCTTCTCCCCGGAGGTGGGGCCACAGCCAGCCGCCGCGATTCCGGCCTATGCGCGCCGCTACAACCTGCGCTGCTATGCATGCCACACGATTGAGCCTCAACTGAATGAGCAGGGGTATATGTTCAAGCGGCTGGGGTATCACCTGCCGCCCGCGCTCCAGAAGGGAACGCTCTCGCCGCATATCTCAGACCTCGTCAAGCAGGAGCCGATGTGGACGCTGGGCAATAACGCGGCCTTTGCAGTGGCGGATTTCGACTTTGCGGCACAGCGAAACACGCAGGATGGCACCACCCCAACCTCCACAGCCTCCTTCCAGGTGGGCAGTTGGACTGCGTACATGAGCGGCTGGGTTCCAGACACAAATTTCTACTACTATTCGCAGATCAATATGATTGCCGGAGGAAATACCAATCCAAGTGTCAAGGGCGGATACTTCGGATATGTCGGCGGCACAGCCAGCAGCAGTTGGCTTGTCCAAGGTGGCCAGATGCGTGTGATGGGTGCCAATGGAACTACGGCCGCAAACACGGAAAGCCTGTTACCTAATGCTCCATTGATGTGGGAGTATACCGATCCGGACAACTTCACGCTCGATCAGCACATGGTTGGACTCCGCGCTGGGTATACTTGGGCGCTCCCCAGATATAAGCAAATCCTGGCTGCATCGCTGAGTGTGAGCAATGGAGACCATGCGGACGGCAGCACCATCACCGGCCCGGATGCCAAAAACGCCAAGGATTTATACCTAGACCTCGATTGGTGGTACGCGCCGGAGAGTGGTGTCTCTTTCCTGAGTTACTACGGTAAAAAGAACGAGATACAGAATGCTGGCGCTCCGAACCAGTTCACCTTCTATCCAGTGATCCGCAGAAATGGAATATTCGCCAATTACATGGCGTTCCATGACAGGCTCGACGTTCTGGGTGGTTTTATGGACGACCATGATGGCTACGAAATCAACCAGCCTGGCCCCGCCAACAACTTTATATCCAAGGATTACTACGGCGAATTGGATTACTTCATCGTCCGCGGCACGGCAGCTATCGTGCGCTATGACCGACTGAACCAGCACATCGTTGGAGGGATCGGTGGTGTCAGCCAGGAACAGCCCAGCTTCGGCTTGGAGCGGGCGTTCACTCCATCGGGCAACATCGTAGGAAGGCTCTCGTACAGCAATTTACATGGCCGGGATCCAATCGCGGGCGTGGGCAGCTCCAGTCGGACGATCATGTCCGATGTTGAGTTCAACTTCTAAGGGAAAACAGCCGTGAGGAGAAAAATTATGCAACGTAAAGAATTTTTGTGGAATATGGCAGGGCGCATGGCAGGGTTGCTGCTGCTGGTTGGTTCATTCGGCACAGCCCATGCCCAGTTTGGCGGCTTCTTTAATGGAAACAAGAGGGATACGCCGATCAATGTCTCTTCGTACCCGGCCAATGTCCAGCAGGAATACAAGGCGTTCCAGCATACCTGTTCCGAATGCCACACCCTGGATCGGGGGCTGCGGGTCACGCAAACGCCAGCGATGGCCAAGTACTGGGTTCTACAGATGCAAGCCATGCCAGCAGCGGATTTCAACGGCAAGCAGGCTACAGGAATCATTGACTTCATCAACTACCATCAGTCGCATCTGCCGCAGGGGCAGCAGCCGGAGGCCAGTTCTAGCGTGACAACGAAGACACCGACACCAACGGCCGCGGCTGCGGCCCTTGCAGGGAAACAGTATTTCGATTCTGCGCCGTGTGTGCTATGCCATACCACAGGCATCAGTAATAGTCCTAAAATCATTTCCCTTGCGGGTGTGGGAGAAAAGTTATCCAGAGAACAGATGGTTAAAGTTCTCCACGGAGGAAAAGCATCCCTCGGGATGCCTGCCATCCCCGCATCGACGACCTCCAAAGATTTGGACAACCTGATTGCCTATCTTCAGTCTCTAAAAGGGAAATAATCATTGCCGGGTGCCCCAGGTCTCGATTTTGAGACCTGGAAATTTCCATTCACCCTGAATGCAATTTTGCGGGCCAATTTTTTGACGACAAAAAAGAGTCGTCCAAGCCGATGCTTTGCGCCTGGACGACTCTTTAGCAGTTCCGTATCTATGCGTCCTACTCGTGGAGTGTTTCGGCATCTTCTGGCGATGCGCTTTTTACGCGCACCACCGTGATTTTGCTGAAGCCTTCCTTGAAGCTCGGCGGACTCAGGCGTTCCGCCATTTTGCGCATGGTTTCTTCGTTGACGGTACGTTCGCGGCGCTGGTTCCGCTCCAGACAAACCTCGATCGGCACATCAAAAAATACCGCCTGCACTTCAAAGCCGAAACTGCGCGCCATTTTGATCCACTGCCGCCGTTCGTGGGGCGACAGGTTGGTCGCATCCACGTAATTCCACGGCATTTTGGCGATCAGCCGGGCGCGCAGCAGGGAGCGCAGAGTCGAAAAAACGAGTCCCTGATAGCGCTGCTCGGTGATGTCGTCAAAGAGAATGCCGCGCAGCATGTCGCTGGAGAGCGGCGTGACGCCGCGGCGCTTAAACCAAGTGGTCTTGCCCGAACCGGGCAAGCCGATGGCGAGTACCACGAAGCCCTTGGGCGACTTGGCGGCCTGCGGCTCGGCAGGCGGCGTGGCCAAGGACTCCGGTTGTGTCTCCACAACCAGATTGCCCTTGGCGGATGAGGCACTCCTGCGCGAACGCTCACGAGATAGCGCGACGCGGGAGCGCGCAGCAGGCTCCGCTTGATGTTCAACTACAGGCGCAGCAACAGGTTTCGCTGCGGTTGGAGTGGGGTGTGGCCCAGGGTAGGATGGCTGCAATGGTGCCGGCTGATCCTGCGGAAGCTCCTGACCAATCTTTCCTGTGGACTCCGAATCATTCGGCCCACGCTTCGAGCGACGTCTCATGAATCGATCGCGCATCCAATTGCGCATACCGCGCTTGTAACACATTGTCGCCCCTGGTCGCAAACTTTTTAATTTTTCCCTGCTTTTTGATGCCGCGCGCGAAAGATTTTTTCCGACCGACAGACCAAATCGACAGGCTCGGTCGGAGGCTCGATCTGAGGCTTGGTCTGCGGCTCGATCTGCGGAGGGATGCCAAAATATGAATCCCGCGCAAAAATTGAGACCCACATGCCTACATCACATACAAGAATCTGCTTTCTCCGCATACAATATCCATAACAGACGATAAATCCCGCGTCCTAAAACGCTTGCACACACAGGAGAGAGAAAAATCATGGCAGTTAAGGTTGGCATCAACGGCTTTGGCCGCATCGGGCGGAACGTCCTGCGGGCATCGCTTGGCAATCCCGAAATCGAATTTGTCGCCGTCAACGATCTTACCGACCCCAAGACGCTGGCACATCTGCTCAAGTACGATTCCATCCTCGGCAATCTGCACCATGACGTTCAAGCTGGCGCGGACTTTATCATTGTGGACGGAAAAAAGATCAAGGTCTTCGCCGAGCGCGATCCGGCCAAGTTGCCCTGGGATTCCGTCGGAGCGCAGATTGTTGTTGAATCGACCGGCCACTTCACCGATGCCACCAAGGCCAAGGCCCACATGCAGGGTTCCGTCAAGAAGGTCATCATCTCGGCCCCGGCCTCGAATGAAGACATCACCATTGTGCTTGGCGTCAATGAGAACAAGTACGATCCGGCCAAGCATAACGTTATCTCGAATGCCTCCTGCACCACCAACTGCCTGGCTCCGCTGGCCAAGGTGCTGGTGGATAACTTCGGCATCGTTAGCGGCTTGATGAACACCATCCACAGCTTTACCAACGATCAGGTCACGCTGGATTTTCCGCACAAAGACCTGCGTCGCGCCCGCGCCGCCTCGCTCAACATCATCCCGACCTCCACCGGCGCTGCCAAAGCGCTGCATCTGGTGCTGCCGGAGTTGAAGGGCAAGCTGGACGGCTTCTCGTTGCGCGTTCCCACGCCGGTTGTTTCCGTTGTCGATTTGACCGTGACGACAGAAAAGCCCATCACGGTGGAATCCGTCAATGCCGCGCTCAAGTCGGCGGCTGAAGGTTCGCTCAAGGGCATTCTGGGCTACGAATCGCAGGAGCTGGTCTCATCTGATTTCAAGGGCAATCCTCTCTCGTCCATCATTGATGCGCCTTCCACCAAGGTGGTTGGCAGCAACATGGTCAAGGTCATCAGTTGGTATGACAACGAGTGGGGCTACTCCAACCGCGTCAAGGATCTGATTTTGTTCCTGACGAAAAAAGGTTTGTAACTCTGGAACCACGGGCCTTTATCGGCCAGCCGGGGGCTGCATATTGCAGATGCGGCCCCTCGGCATCCTTGCTTGATTTTGCTCGGAGTGTGTTGGTCTCATGCGTCAAAATATCGCAGGCTCTTCCCCGTATGAACCCGTGATTGGGTTCTCTCGTGCCGTTCGTATCGGCAACACAGTCCACGTCTCTGGCACCGGGCCAGTGGGACTAGACACCGCCAACGCCGATGCTGCCGCGCAAACGCGCCATGTGCTGGGCATCCTGCAAGGCGTGCTGACCCAGGCTGGGGCCACATTGAACGATGTGGTGCGAACGCGCATCTTTCTGGCTCACGCCGAGGATTGGGAGGCCGTTGGTCGCGTGCATGGCGAGTTCTTTGGCGCCATTCGCCCGGCAACCACGATGGTCGCCGTCCAACTGCTCGATCCAACCTGGCGCATCGAAATCGAAGCCGAGGCTGTCATTTCCGGCAAAGAAGGCTAAAAAAATCCTATGTCAAAACTATCCATTCGCGATCTCTCCCTCGAAGACCAGCGCGTTTTTCTTCGTGTGGATTTCAACGTTCCGCTCTCGGAAGACGGAAGTATCATCACCGACGACACGCGCATCCGCGAGACGCTGCCCACCATTGAGTACGCGCTGCGGCATCGCGCCAGACTGATTTTGGCCTCGCATCTGGGGCGGCCCAAGGGCAAGCCGAATCCCAAGATGAGTCTGCGCCCCATCGTGGATCGCCTGCGACCGATGATCGACAAATGTCTCGGCCAGGAGGTCAACGTCGGCTTCTCGCCGGATTGCGTCGGGGAAACTGCGGAGGAACTGGCGCAGCAATTGGAATCCGGCCAGGTATTGCTGCTCGAAAACCTGCGCTTCCATGCTGAGGAAGAGGCCAACGATCCTGTCTTCGCGCAAAAGCTGGCCAAGCTCTGCGACCTGTATGTGAACGATGCCTTTGGTAGCGCGCACCGCGCCCATGCCTCCACCGAAGGCATCACGCATCACGTTGCACAATCTGCCGCTGGTCTGCTGATGGAAAAAGAGCTGACCTACATGGGCAAGGCGCTCACGGAACCGGATCGCCCCTTCATCGCCATCATCGGCGGGGCAAAAGTCTCCGACAAAATTGGAGTGATCCAGAACCTGATCAACAAAGTGGACGCAATCCTGATCGGCGGAGGCATGGCCTACACCTTCCTCAAGGCCAAGGGGCAGGATGTCGGCAAGTCGCTGCTGGAAGCTGACAAGCTGGACGTTGCCCGCCACGCGATGGAGACCGCTGCCGCCAAAGGAGTTCGCTTTCTGCTGCCAGTGGATCACATTCTCGCCGACAAGTTTGCCGCCAACGCAAAAACGCAAGCCTTCAGCGGGGAGGGAGCCTTCCCTGCCGACTGGATGGCGCTCGATATCGGGCCCAAGACGATTGAACTCTTCGCCAGAGAAATTGCTGAGGCGCAGACGATTGTCTGGAATGGCCCGATGGGTGTTTTTGAAATGCCCGCCTTTGCGCGCGGCACCATGCAGGTGGCTCGCGCTGTCGCGGCCAATGAAGATGCCACGTCCATTGTTGGCGGTGGTGATTCCGTAGCTGCCGCGCATCAATCGGGCGTCGCTGAAAAAATTACGCACATCTCCACTGGAGGTGGTGCGTCTCTGGAATTCCTCGAAGGTAAAAAACTGCCGGGCGTTGAAGCCCTGACGGAGAAAAAGTAAGCATGAGCCAGCGCAAACCGCTAATCGCCGCCAATTGGAAGATGTACAAAACCCCCGCCGAGGCCACCGCCTTTGTGCAGGCATTTGCCCCATTGGTCAAGGGCCACACACGCGACGAGATTGTGCTCTGTCCGTCCTTCCTGTCCGTAGCCAATGTCGTCGCCGCCGTGCAGGGAACGAACCTCCACGTCGGTGGGCAGAACATGCTCTGGCAGGAGGAAGGCGCGTTTACCGGCGAGACCTCTGCCGCGATGCTCCACGCTGCGGGCTGCACGCATGTGATTCTCGGCCACTCCGAGCGCCGCCAGTTCTTTGGCGAGACAGATGAGACCGTCAACCAGAAGCTGCACACCGCGCTTAAACACAAGCTGGTACCCATTGTCTGCGTCGGCGAATTGCTGGCCGAGCGCGAAGGCGGAAAAACGGAAGAGGTTCTGCTGCGCCAAACAGTCAAGGCGCTGGCGAATCTTACGCCTGAAGTTTCTCGCGCCATTGTTATTGCCTACGAGCCGGTCTGGGCCATTGGCACCGGAAAAACCGCGACGGCAGAGATGGCCGCCGAAGCACATCTCATCATTCGCAGTCAGGTGGCGCGCTCTCTGGGCCACGAGGTCGCCAACGCGATGCGTATTTTGTACGGCGGCAGCGTCAAGCCCGACAATGCCTCTTCGCTATTGAATCAGCCGGAGATTGATGGCGCGCTGGTCGGCGGAGCCAGTCTCGATCCGCAATCTTTCGCCAAAATTGTGAACTACACGCAGTCATAATTCCATGCCGCTGCGCGCTGTCATTTTCGATTACGGAATGGTGCTGACTGGGCCAGCCAATCCGCTGGCCCACCAGCGCATGTTGGAGCTGACACAGTTGCCCCATTCCGAATTTGAAAAAGGCTACTGGCAGCATCGTCTGGATTACGATCGCGGCACGCTGCAAGGACAAACCTACTGGCAGGCCGTTGCCCGCACCGCGGCCACCACGCTGGAGCCGCAGATCATCGACCGCCTGATTGAGCAGGATATTCGGATGTGGGGCGATCTGAACCCCGACATGCTGTGCTGGGCGGCGCAGATACAGGCCGCAGGCTTGCGCACCGCCATTCTCTCCAACATGGGCGCGGAGATGCTGGCGCACCTGCGAGCAAGTTTCGCGTGGCTGGAAGGCTTCGACCATCTCACCTGGTCGTGCGAGTTGGACATCATCAAGCCGGAGCCGGAGATTTATCGGCACACGCTGGAGAAGCTGGGGGTTCGCGCCGACGAAGCGCTTTTTATTGATGACCGCGAAGAGAATGTCGAAGGCGCGCGCCGCGTTGGAATGCGCGCTCTTCTCTTCCGCGATGTCGCCACACTGCGCGACGATCTGGAACAAACTGGTTTGAACACGCAGCTTCCCGCGCTATAAGGGGAGTCATTCTGAGGAGTGCAGCAGAGCCTGCCCTGAGCGGGGTCGAAGGGGCTTGATTCCCCAGGATGCAGCCGCTACTCTTTTTGTCGGTTGCCCAGGTCTTCCAACTGTTTTTGCCAGTCGAGCGAATCCAGAAAAGAGCGCGAACTGCGCCAGTCTTCGGCGACCTTAATGAATAATTCCAGATACACGCGGGTGCCCAGCAGCTTTTCGATCTCCATGCGCGAGGCCGCGCCAATCTGCTTCAACATCGCGCCGCCCTTGCCGATCAAAATGGCTTTTTGTCCGTCGCGTTCGCAGTGAATGGCTGCGGCAATGCGCGTGAGCGGAAGCTTTGGGGCTGTCTTTGCGTTGGGTTTTTTGGGAGCAGGCGCGGCGGGTTCCTCAAAACGCTCGATGACAACGGCGCTGGCGTAGGGCACCTCCTCGCCGGTGAATTGCAGAATTTTTTCGCGAATCAATTCTGCAGCCAGAAAACGCTCCGGCTGATCGGTAAACTGCTCCCTGGGATAGTAGCGCTGGCCTTCAGGCAGATGCGCGACTAATTTGGCGACCAGCGTATCCAGTCCATCCTTTTTGCGCGCGGAGATGGGAAGAATCGCGGCATAGTTGTGTTCCATGCTCAACTGCGCCATCAGGGGCAGCAGTTGATCCTTGGCAATGGCGTCGATCTTGTTCAGCAGCAGGAAGACGGGGCAATCAAGCTTGCGGATCAGATCGAGAACGAAGGCATCCTCATTGTCGAGATGCAGCGATGGTGGACGCTTCGCGCGCTGGGGCGCGGCCTCCATTTCGTTGGCGATCTCGTCGGCGACGAGGGAGATTCCTGATTCCTCCGGCAGGCGCAGACTCCGGCTGGCATCCACCACATGCAGCACGATGTCGCGGGTGTCGAGCGCCTCATAGACCTCCTGCAACATGCGCTTGTCGAGCAGGTTGCTGGGCTTGTGGACACCGGGAGTATCGACAAAAACGATTTGCGCGGCGGAGTGCTTACCTTTTTTCGCAGGCACCTCCAGTACGCCGCGGATGCGGTTGCGCGTGGTCTGCGGCTTGCGCGTGACAATGGCGATCTTCTCGCCGATCAGCGCATTCAGCAGTGTGGATTTTCCGGCGTTGGGCCGACCGACGATGGAGACAAAACCAGAACGAAAAGGCATTGCTTCTAGTATGCGCCATGTCCAGATTTCCGCTGTAATCCACTCCTCGTATTCAAAATCCCTTGTTCCGGGATAGCTATACATGGGACACTCCATTGGGAGGGCTATGGGATGGAAGCCAGGCAGGGTTTCAGCATTTTACTTTCTGTGAAGGCGAGGGAGATTCCGTCGCCGCGCAGGTGGGGTTTCGCGCTGCTTCTGCTTGCTTCGATAACTGCACGAGGTCAGATTTTAGCCTGGCAGCCCACGCTCACTGAACAGCAAACCTATCAGGCCCATCGGTCTTCCAGTTCCGATCCAACCGGCGCGAATGCGGATTTTCGGAGTGTGGCGCCGGGCGCTACGATTACGGTGTTGGATACGGATGGCCCAGGAGCCGTGTCGCATATCTGGTTTACACTGGCCGACCACGAGCCATACAGTCTAAAGCGAATTGTATTGCGCATCTATTGGGACAAGGAGAAAACTCCCAGCGTGGAAACGCCCATCGGGGATTTTTTTGGTCTCGGACTGGGCGAATACCACTCCTGGCAATCGGAATTGCTTTCTGTGGGAAACGATAAGGCGCTCAATTGTTTCTTTCCCATGCCCTTCCGTCATCACGCCCGCATCACGCTCACCAATGAGGGCAAGGAAGACATCCGCGCTCTCTACTACAACATCGACTATCGGACATATCTCCACCCGCTGCCAGCAGACACATTGTACTTTCACGCACAGTATCGGCAGGCGCAACCGAACCGTGGATGGACGGACAAATGGCTCTCCAATGGGGATCCGCTGGTCAATAATGCGACCAATCTGGACGGCAAGAACAATTACGTGTGGATGCAGGCCAAGGGGCATGGCCAATATGTGGGAGTTACCATGTCCGTGCTGCAAAACCAGGACGGGTGGTGGGGCGAGGGAGATGACATGTTCTGGATCGACGGAGCGAAGCGGCCTGCCATCGTCGGCACGGGAGCAGAGGATTACTTTTTAGGTGCCTGGGATTTTGGGGGACACCCATTTTCCTACCTCCTCTACGGCGCGCCGATTGTTGGCAAGGAAGTGGCGGGGAGCCGCTCCAGTGTCTATCGTTTCCATCTGGATTCTCCCATCCCATTTACAAAATCCATTCGGGCCACCATTGAGCATGGTCACGCGAATCATCGATCCGACAATTATTATTCCGTTGCGTATTGGTACCAGTCAGAACCCCATGCGCCCTTTCCTCCACTGCCGCCAGTGGAAGATCGCATCCCCAGACTTGAACCTGTGGGGGGGCCGGGAAATGCTGGCGTTGGTTCGAGTGTGGGTAAGCCATGATTCGGGGCGCGGATCAATCCGCGCTGATGGCGGCAATGTGCAGGTCGATAGGCACGAATGCCGGGGCGCAGGGGAGCGCGGGATCAAACCTGCCGGATTCGCACAGTGACACGAGCGCATCGGGGGAGGCGGGTCGTCCCAGCAGAAATCCCTGGATTTGATCGCAGCCACTCAATTGCAGGGTGTCCAACTGCGCCTTTGTTTCGACGCCTTCGGCGGTAACGCCCAGGTTCAGGCTGTGACTGAGGGCAACAATGGCGTGGACAATCGCATCGGCCTGCGCGCCCTGCCCCAAGGCGCGTATGAAGGAACGATCAATCTTGAGATGGTCAAAGGGGAAGCGCCGCAGATAGCTCAGGCTGGAGTATCCGGTGCCAAAGTCGTCAAGCGCGATGTGGACTCCGAGCTTTTTTAGATCGTGCAGCGTGGTGGAAACAGCATCCAGGTCTCCCAGAAACAGACTTTCTGTGACCTCCAAATCCAGCCGATCTGGCGGCAGGCCTGTGGCGGCCAGCGCCTCCGCAACGGTTGCGACCAGATCGCCGTGTTGCACCTGCATGGCGGAGACATTGACGGCGATGCGATAGGGGCGTGGCCAGCGAGCCGCCTCCCGACAGGCAGTCAGAAGCACCCAGCGCCCGATGGGAAGGATCAGGCCCGTCTCCTCCGCCAGCGGGATGAACTCCATCGGCGGGATGGAGCCGCGTTGCGGATGCTCCCAGCGGAGCAGCGCCTCAAAGCCAGCCAGATGCAGGGTTCCGGCGGCAAAGAGCGGCTGGTAATGCAGGTGGAGTTGATTGTTTTGCAGCGCTGCCTGTAATTCAATCTCCAGCGCGCGACGTTCTTGCAGCCCGTGATCCATATTTGGCTCAAAGAAGCAGAAGCCGCTGCCGCGAATTTGCTTGGCGCGATAAAGAGCCAGATCGGCGTTTTGCAACAGCGCTTCGGCACTGGCGCCATCCTGGGGGTACAGGGCGATGCCGATACTTGCGCCAACCGAAACAGAACGCGGGCCGATGAGAATGGGCTGCTGGATGAGACGAGTAAGTCGCGCAGCCAGAGTTGATGCGCCCTGCGGGGTCAGGCAGCGCGGTTGCACCACGGCAAACTCATCTCCACCCAGGCGGGCAACGGTATCGACGCGGCGCGTTGCCTCCTGCATCCGGGCGGCGGTCTGCACCAGAACATCGTCGCCACCAGCGTGGCCCAAAAGATCGTTAACGGATTTGAAGCGGTTGAGATCGAGATACAGCAGCGCCATTGGCTGTCCGGTGCGATCCGCCTCCGCCATCGCATGTTGCAGGCGATCCTGAAAGAGCACGCGGTTGGCGAGATTGGTGAGCGCATCGTGGTGGATAAGATGGTCGATCCGGTGCTGGCTCCGTTTGCGCTCGGAGATGTCGCGAACCGCGAGAAACATGGCGGGCTTGCCGGCATATTTGATGGGCTGACTGCGAATCTCAACGGGGCAGATGGTTCCCGCGCCGGTGCGGAATTCAATCTCAATGGGGTCGAAGGTCGCCGCGCGCAGGGCGGACTCCAGAGCTTTTCGGCAGGCGGGGACAACCAACTGCGTTATCGTACACTCACGCAGCGCGTGCGCGGATAGGCCCAGCAAAACACAGAAGGCAAGATTGACATCCAGAATTTGATCATCGTGGCAAAGCACGATGCCTTCAAACGCGCCATCGGCAAGCTGGCGAAGACGGCGCAGCTCCCGGCTGGGGCGAAGGTGGAGATAAGAATAGAGCAACAAGGCGACAAGGCTGGCCATTCCAAAGAGAATGGTCGCTAGCAGGAGCCATTGCGGAGGGTGAAGGCGCGGGATGTAAAGATAAACATTTTGCATGTCGATGGAGCGATCTGGACACAAGAAAGTCTTCCTGCTACTGCTATCGGCAGATGAGAGATACGCCTTTAAGAAGGCTAAGGGAACGCAAACGATCTCGCGGATGTAAAAAATCGGGCAAGGGGGGGATTCCCCTTGGGTAAAGGAATTGCACGAGGAGCCGCGTGCTTTGGTCAGAATTACATCTGCGCGTATAAACATATACGCATACAGGTGTAGAATAAAAGCAAGAAATGAGGCTGTATGGCTACTTCTGCAACCCGCTGGAGCTTGGTTGTTTCAGCGGCAACGGATCGGGCGTTGCGTCAGTTTCTGGCTGGACAGGGTCGGGGGCGCAAGGGAGAACTCTCTCGTTTTGTTGAGGAGGCGGTGCAGGCGCGCATTTTGGAACTCAGCGTCCAGCAGGCTAAAGAACAGAATGTTGGGCAGACGCCAGCCGTTATCCAGAGCGCGATTGAAGAAGCATTGCGCTGGGCGCGTCAATCCTGATGCTGATCGTGCTGGACAGCAATGTGCTTTTCAGCGCTTTGATTTCTCCGCATGGCGCCCCCCATCGCATCTATGAGGCATGGCGCGAATCGCGTTTTGAGCTGGCTACCTGCCCAGAGCAGATCGAAGAATTGCGCCGTGCCAGCCGCTATCCCAAATTCCGAAACATCCTCCAGCCCCACCTGGTTGAACTCATGCTGAATCACCTGCACCGTGCCCACATCTTGCAACAGGTGCCCAACAGACACGTGGCAGCCGATCCCCGCGGCACCTATCTTCTCAATCTGGCGGATGCGGCACAGGCACAATATCTAGTCACCGGCGACAAGCGCGCAGGCATGTTGCAACAGCGCCGGGGTGGCAAGACGCGCATTGTGACGGCGGCGACGTTCTGCGAAAAAGTGCTCCAGCTATAACGTGCTACTTCCGCGTGTAAATTCTGTAGCCAAAGGGTGGCCGGGAGTGGCTCCACCATGCGACAGGGCGCAGGGCGGTTCGTTGCGCGTACAGCGAATAATTTGCATCCAGATAATGCTGAAGCTGCGGCCAGGCATCCAGCTTGCGGTAATTGCTGGCGGGACTCACGCACATCTGGTTGGTGACGACAAAGACCTCCGGTGGCTTGTTTTGGATGTCACGCCAAAATTGTTCGCGCAGAGCCGTCTGCACCGGGCTGGGCTGCGGAGCAAAGAAATAGCAGTCGTAGAGAAAGCCAGTATCCTGCACCAAGCGCATTTGATATAGCGTGTTGATGCATCCGGCGGTGGTGTCCAGACATTGCACGCGGCCAGAGAGCTTTGCGCCGCCCAGCGCGTTCAGGTCGCCTTGCAGCAGCGTGATAAATTCCTGATTTTGCCAGTCATAATGCAGTGTTTTTGCCGTCGAGACGGGCGCAAGCAGGAGAACTCCAAAGCACAGGCCGAGCATGCCCGCCACGCGTAGCAGGCCGGGCCGTTGCAGCGCAGCGGTAAAGTTCAGGCCAGCCAGCAGCAACAGGAATGCCTCCGACGGATAGCGATGATAGGGGTAGCCCTTGCCTTGGGCGACGAGCGAAGCCATCCCAAAGGCAAAGCCGATCCAGAGCGCCACGCTTTCGTTGCTTCGCCAGTCTTTTCTTGCTGCGGCAATCCACAGGCAGAGCAGCGCGAGCCAGACAAATCCCGGTTGGAGGCTGTAGCGAAGGAAGTAGCGAATGGGCAGACGTCCGATGCTGGCGTGATAAGGAACCAGTCCGGTAAGGATGCGCCAGAAAGCGTGCAGGGCGTGTTCTCGCGCCAGGAAAAAAAGCGCGATGGCGCATGGAACGGCAAAGCCAGCCAGACTGCTCACGATTAGTGTGGCAACAGGCGTGGAGCGGGGCTGACGGTTCTTCTTCGATTGCCACGCGAGCAGGGCCAGCAAGACGAACTCCAAAGGCGCGACGGTGGGCTTGAGCGTGGCGGCCATGCCGAAACACGCGCCGGAGAGCGCCATCGCCCAGCCCGAAATCCTGACGGGAAGGCCGCGCGGGTTTTCCGTTTGCTTGCGCAGCGCATGGAAGAGAAATGCGTATCCGACCAGCAGCAGCACAGTCATGGTGAGATCGCGCTCCGCCATCTGATCCACGCCATCGCGTCCGTGGATGAGCAGCAGCAGCGCGGCAGCGTAGACTCCGGCAAACCAATCCTGCGGCCATGCGATGGCGACCATCGCGCCTGCGGCCACGCCCATCAGCGAGAGGTCGAAGAGGCGCAGGCCCAGCGCGCCGGAACCAAAGGCGTGCATCTGCGCCCACTCGACCAGATAGCTGCCGGGCATGTTCATGTCCACAATATCGCGGTAAGGAGACCTGCCATGCTGCATCAGAAAGACGACATAGTGCATCAGGGAGGCATCGCCGACCAGCGGCCAGTGGATCGTGCCGACAACAAAGAACGCGACGCACGTCAGCAAGACGTAGCTCAGAATGCTCTTGAAGCTCAGTGCGCGTTTGAATCGGGTCGAATGCGCCATCCTTTCCAGTATGGCGCATTCGATGCGGTGTATCCCTAATTTTCCATGCTCTCGATTCGGCTGTGGTGGCGACCTCGCTCGAAACGACAGGTAGTTTTTACAAAAGGATTCTCTTGATAAAGCCCTGTGCTGATTGCGCGCGCGCGCCGCTCCAAAGCAACCGAGCCGCGAAGAGTAGCATTGCGATTCGTCGTCTCATAGATGTTCTCGTCGTTCCCTGATTGTTGAAGCCGCGCTGACGCCTGCATCCAGCAGAAATCTTTCTGCAGAACACAGAATCCACTGGAAGATTCCTCTCCGGCTGGATGGGCGCAGCTATTCCTTTGGGGCCAGCCAGTAGGTGTAGACAAGCTTCGCTACGCCAGCCAGCAATGGAATCAGTCCGACGAGATACCAAGGCGCGGTATGTGGGTTGGAATGCAGGAAGATGAGCAAGCCGATGCTGACGGCTACTTGAATCAGACCGCTAAGTCGAAGACCACCGCGAAGATATTTTTTCGTAGCCCGTTGGTTCTTTTCGCGCATGTATTCTAGTAGCCATGTCGCGCTATCGGGTGATTCCGCGATCTTTTTGATGGTTTCGTTCTCATAGAAGTTTTCTTTTTGGCGGCGGTTCGCATTGACCGCGATTGCTGCGATGAGGAACGAAAAAAATGAGATGGAGCCGATACTCAACCAGACATAAACAAGATTGGAATTCACTAGACAACCTCCTCTTGCGCGGATGAAAGAATCTTTTTGTCCGCTACAATCCGTCAGACTGGAGGAAGTAACCTGCGGTTGCATTTTGTTGTGCAGTGCCAGCAAAAAGAAAATGCAACCCGTCGGCGCTGCCAGATGTCGTACCTTTGTGCAGCAGCCCGAAGGAGTACGGTGAGCGCCAGCCAAAATCCAAGCCGACCCCCAAGCCAAAGTCCGAGCCAAAGTCCGAGCGAAGATCAGGCCGATGTGGAGAGAGTTCTGGCTGGCGATACCTCTGCCTTTGCCGGGATTGTTCATCGCTGGCAGGGGCCGCTGGTGAATCTGGCCTATCGCTTCTGTCGCGACCGTGGCCGCGCCGAGGAGATGGCGCAGGAGGCCTTTCTGCGCGCCTACAAAGGGCTGGCCAAGTGGCGCAGAGACGCGGCCTTTTCGACCTGGCTCTTTGCACTGGCGACGAATCTCTATCGCACGGAGTTGCGCAGGATTCCGGCAGGCACGTTTTCTATCGAGGATGTTCCCGAACCGCGGGATCAGCGCAGAGATGGGCAGGCGATACAGGACAGGCTGGAAGATCAGGAGCGCGACCGGGCCGTACAGCGGGCCGTGGCTGCGCTGCCATCCAAGTACCGGGAGGCGCTGCTCTTGTTTTACTTTCAGGAGATGGATGTTACCGCCGCAGCGCAGAGTCTGGGCGTGGCAGAAGGAACGCTAAAGGCCCGACTCTCTCGTGGACGCGCGCTCCTGCGCCGCAAACTCAGGTTGGCGGAGAGGCAAGAGGCTAAGAGAGCCAACGAGCCAAGCAAGGAGGAGATATGCGTAAAGGCACCCAGATAAATTCCGAAGATATCCCAATGAGCCATGCAGAGAATGAGGCAGCGTTGGATCGCAGCTTGTCGCGAATCCTGTCTCCGGGGGGAGAGATGATTCCTTCCTCCGGGTTTGCGGCTTCGGTGATGGAGCGGGTGCAGCGCGAGGCCGCGATGCGTGCTCCAGAATTCGCGTCGATTCCTTTTCCCTGGTCGCGTGCCCTGCCGGGACTGATAGCCAGCTTTGTGCTGACAGCGTGGATGATCGTTCGCGTCGCGCAGGTGGGAGTGCAGGTCGGCTCGCGAACTGAAATACAAACGAGGCAGAGTTTCTATCTCGTATGGGTAGTGAACAGCGCGACGAATCTGGCGAATCTATCGGCGAAGCTACCGAGCCTGCTGGTGCAGGTTTTTCAGCAAGGCGTGCAAACGGGCGCAGCATGGGTCTTGCTGGCCCTGCTGTTCAGTTGGGTTACGGTGCAATGCTCGCTGTATCTGGCGGATTCCTAAGGAATCTCTGCACAGTCTGCGTTTTGAAAGGGCGGGACTTTAGTCCCGCCGTAAGTCCAAGCATTGCAACGCGGCTTTAGCCGCTGAGGGAACGCTCGGTACTTGTTCAGAGATTCCTTAAATGCACTCTCCCCTACAATCGCAGTAGGCATGTCCCTTTCTTTCACGATCCAACAGACCGCAGGCACGGCGCGGCGCGCCACGATGCAGCTTCCGCATGGCGCGGTCGAGACGCCGATCTTTATGCCGGTGGGCACGGCGGCCACGGTGAAGGCTGTGCCGCAGCATCTGTTGGAAGAGATGCAGACGCAGATTCTTCTGGGCAACACCTATCACCTGTACCTGCGTCCGGGACATGAACGCATCCGCCGTCTGGGTGGGCTGCACCGCTTTATGAGTTGGCCCCATCCCATCCTGACCGACTCCGGTGGCTTTCAGGTCTTCAGCCTGAATGGACTGCGCACGGTGAGCGAAGAGGGCGTGCGTTTTCGCTCGCATCTCGACGGGTCGTCGCATTTCTTTTCGCCGGAGCACTCTATCGACGTGCAGATTGCGCTGGGCGCAGACATCGTGATGGTCTTTGACGAGTGTACCGAGTATCCGGCCACGCGGGAGCGCGCCCGCCAGTCACTCGAACTGACGCAACGCTGGGCACAGCGCAGCCGCGACCACTTTCTGGCGCATCAGCAGGAAGTCCCCTGGTTGAACGAGCATCCCGGCCAGACGCAGAGCCTCTTCGGCATCGTACAGGGAGGCATGTATCCCGATCTGCGCCGCGAATCCGCCGAGCGACTGGTGGAGCTTGATCTGCCCGGCTATGCCATCGGCGGCCTCAGCGTGGGCGAAGCCCGCGAGCGCACCCGCGAGATCATTGCCGCCACGCTGCCGCTGCTGCCCGCCGACAAGCCGCGCTATGTGATGGGTGTCGGCTATCCCGATGAGATTGTCGAATACGCGGCGATGGGCGTGGACATGATGGACTGCGTGCTGCCCACGCGGGCCGCGCGGCACGGACTCGTTTTCACCTCGGAAGGCCGCCTGAATATCAAGAATCAGCGCTATGCGGAAGACCAGCAGCCACTTGATCCGACCTGCGGTTGCCGCGTGTGCCAGCGCTATACCCGCGCCTACTTACGCCATCTTTTCGCCGCGCAGGAACCGCTGGCTGCCGTGCTCCAGACGATGCATAATTTGGCCTTCTACCTTGACACGATGCAATCTGTACGCGATTCTATTTTGCTAGGGACTCTTTCAGAACTTCTTGGTCGTGTGCGGCAGCGCGCAGGCGCAACCGTCACAACGCGCCAGGAGTCTTGATATCCTCAAGGCAGGAAAGCAGTGGCAGTTGCCGCTGCGTCCGCCGGATGCGCGCTCGGCTTGCATGTGCTTCGCGTTTCCAGTGGAACTTCTGTGAAATTCAGAGAATCTCTGCGGTCTGAGACTCCGCTACGCGCGGTGTGTCTGGCAGCAATTTAGGATTGAACCTTGACTTCGATGATTGCAATTTTGGCCGCTGCGGGCGCGCCGCAGGGCTACCTCACCTTTCTGCCGTTCGTCCTCATTTTTGTCGTCTTCTATCTGTTTTTGATTCGGCCCGGACAACAGCGCCAGCGCAAATGGCAGGAGATGCTGGGCCAGTTGAAGCCCGGCGACCGCGTGACGACGAGCGGCGGCATCCGCGGATCGGTATTGTCCATTAAGGACGATGTGGTGCAACTGCGCGTCGCGCCTGACAATCTGCGCCTGGAAGTTATCAAATCCGCCATCACCACTGTTACGACCAATGAAGAGGAGGCAAAGTAATTATGCTGCCCCGATGTGTCTCCTGCTCCTCAGCCACTTCACGATTGATTGAGTCCAATGCGTAAAAATCTAACCGGGAAAATTATCCTGATCTTCGCCACGCTGCTGGTCTTTGTCTTCGGCATCTTTGGCATCCCCAGCGGCGTCAGCGGTACGGCGCTCAAGGCCGCCCTCGCCAACCGCATTCATCTGGGCCTGGATCTGCGCGGCGGAACGCACCTGATCCTGCAAGTGATGGTGCAGGAGGCGGTCGGTGCCACTGCGGACAACGACATCACCCGCATTCAGGCTGACCTGAAGCAGGACAACATCTCCGGCGCCATCCCCACCCGGCCTGATGCGGCGCACCCGGAAATCCTGCGCGTGCTCAGCGTTCCGGCGGACAAGGAAGGCGCAGTTCGCTCCGTGCTGGAGGATCATTACAGCGCGCAGTATGACATCAGTTCTGCTGCGGACAACACCTTCACTTTGACGATGAAGCCGGCTGTGGTGCGCGACATTGAGCAGCGCGCGCTGGCGCAGTCGATTGAAACCATCCGGGATCGCGTGGATCGGCTGGGCGTGAGCGAGCCGGTCATCGAAGAATATGGGCCGGGAAAAAATCAGATTCTTGTTGAGTTGCCCGGCGTGGATGATCCGGCCCGCGTTAAGGACATTATTCAATCCACGGCGCGGCTGGAGATTCACGAGGTTCTCGGCGGCCCGTTTCCCGATGAGCAATCGGCGCTCCAGGCCAATGGCGGCACGCTGCCGCCCGATGGCGAGTTGATGAAGGCCTTCGACCAGAGCAGTGATGCGGGCCAGTATTATCTGCTGCGCCGCACCGCAATTGTCGCAGGCAGCGACTTCCGCGACGCGCAGCCCTCGGTGGATGTGAACCAGCGCCCTGATGTCACCTTCATTCTTACGCGCGGCGGTGGAGATCGCTTCTACCAGTTCACCAGCTCCAACATTGGCAAGAGCATGGCCATTGTGCTCGACAACTCAGTGCGCGAAGTGGCGACGATTCAGGGCGCAATTCGCGACCAGGGACAAATCTCCGGCGGCGGCTTCACCAAAGACACTGCCGACAATCTCTCGCTGATGTTGCGTACCGGCGCGTTGCCCGCCTCAATTCATTTTCTGGAAGAGCGCACGGTTGGCCCGTCGCTCGGCGCGGATTCGATCCGTCAGGGCGTGATGGCCGCCATTGCGGGCATGTTAGCCGTGATGGCCTTCATGTTGTTTTACTATCACGGCGCGGGCATCAATGCTGATCTGGCGCTGGCGCTGAATTTGGTCATCCTGCTTGGCTTCATGGGCTTTACTGGCTCCACGCTCACGCTGCCCGGCATTGCCGGCGTCATTTTGACGATTGGTATGGGCGTCGATTCCAATGTGCTGATCTTCGAGCGTATTCGCGAGGAACTGCACGCGGGCAAGTCGCCCTCGGCAGCGATCGATCAGGGATTTGGCCATGCCTGGCTGACGATTGTTGATACGCACGTCACCACGATTGTTTCGGCGGCCATTCTGTTCCTCTTTGGAACCGGCCCGGTTCGCGGCTTTGCCGTCACGCTGACCTTTGGTTTGCTGGCCAATCTGTTTACCGCAGTCTTTGTTTCCCGCGTCATCTTTGACGCGATTCTGAATCGCAAGCAGCGCGGAGAGGCGATCTCGATCTAAGCCGCAACGCTTGCAGGTTCGCAGCGCAAAGGGGAAAAACGTTTTCCCCTTTGCAATCAAAATTTTCTGGGATGCTTTCGGCAATAAATTTTGCCTGATCCCGCAACGCAATGTTTGGAGTACGACGTGGAATTTTTCAGAGACGTCAATATCGACTGGTTGGGGAAGAAATGGTACTTCCTCGCCTTTTCGCTGGTCTTCAGTATCTCCGGCCTGTTGTCCATTCTCTTCTGGCACCACATTCCGCTGGGCGTAGACTTTAAGGGCGGAACGCTGGTCTACATCAAGTTCGACAGCGCGCCGCAGGTGGATCGCATCCGCCAGGCGGCAAATCTTGCCGGACTGCGCGATGTCAGCATCCAGCGGTTTGGCCGCGCCGAGGATCATGAGATCATCGTCTCGCTGCCGCAGCGGGACACTTCGGAGGGCGCGCTTGATCTGGGCCGCAGCTTGATCGTGCAGGCGCTGGAGTCGAATTATTCGCGCTCCGGGGCTGACAGCGCGGGCAAGCTCGACTTGGACAATGCCAGCCGCGAGGCGCTGGCTGCCTATCTCGGCCAGGCAGACCCGCTGCACCTGGGCAGCACGCCCAACGCAGATCAGCAATACATGCAGGTTGCAACCAAAATTCTGAACTATCGCGATCAGGAAAAGAGTGGGTTGATCGACAGCTTGAATGAGTTGCAGGGTCGCGTTGATCCAGCCGTTCTTTCGGCGCTGCAATCGGGCACGTTTCTTTCTGGCTTCGCCATCCGCAATGTTGAGATCGTTGGCCCGCAGGTGGGAGCGCAATTGCGGCAACAGGCCATTCTGGCCACGCTCTATTCGCTGGCTGGCATGTTGGTCTATCTCTGGTTCCGGTTTGAGTTGATCTACGGCGTGGCCGCTGTAGTGGCCGTCTTCCACGATACGCTGATTACCATCGGTATTTTCAGCCTGGTCAACCGGGAGATGACGCTGACCGTGATCGCGGCCATACTGACGCTCATTGGTTACTCCATGAACGACACCATCGTCGTTTTTGACCGCATCCGCGAAAATCTACACATCATGCGGCGCGAGAGCCTGTCCGCAGTTGTTAATCGCAGCATCAACCAGACGCTGAGCCGAACCGTGCTTACATCGGGTCTGACGTTTCTCACCGTTCTTTCGCTGTTTATTTTTGGGGGAGAAGTGTTGAACGGATTTTCTTTTGCGCTGGTCATCGGGATTCTGGTGGGCACCTACTCCTCCATTGCCGTTGCAGCGCCGATGTTGGTGGCCTATCAGGATTGGCGGTTGCGTCGCGGAAAAGCGGCAGGTCTGCCAGCGGGCAGACGCGCGCAAGTGTCGTAGTGGTGGAGCAACTTTGGGGACGGGCCTTGGCCGCAGGATTTCAGGTTACGGGGAGATGAATTGTTTTGTTCCCCAGAGAAAAATATTCGGCTCCGGGAACAAAATTCCGACTCTTCGGTGTCTAATAGAAGAAACACGAGATTGAAATGCATTTGCATGAGGGCGCGGCCATGTTTGAAGATAGCTTGATGGAATCAGGGCACAAGATCAAGACGAAAAGCAAGTATTGGGTTCTTGCGACCTTCGCATTCAATATGCTGGTGGTTGCTGTCATGGTTCTGATTCCGCTCATTTACCCAGAGGCGCTTCCCGGTCAGGCAATGGCGACCTTGTTGGTGGCACCACCACCACCGCCGCCACCACCACCGCCACCGCCGCCGCAAGTGAAGGTGCAGCCCGTCAAGATCGAATCTGAGATGCTGGACAATCAACTCCATGCGCCCAGTGTCATTCCGAAAGAAATCAAAATGATTAAGGAAAGTGAGCCGCCGCCGCAGGTTTCTGGAGGGGTCGCGGGCATGGCTGGCCTGGGAGGAAGCGCGGGCGGCATCATGGGGGGCATCATTGGCGGTATAGGAAATGGCCCCGTCGTGAAGGTCGCGCCCCCGAAAAAGCTGGTTGTGTCGTCGGGCGTGATGGCCAGTCGGGCTGTATATAGTCCGCAGCCCGTGTATCCCGCGATTGCCAGGGCGGCCCGACTTTCTGGTACCGTGGTCTTACAGGCGACCATTGGGCACGATGGCACGATTCAGAACCTGCGTGTTATCAGTGGCCCAGGGATGTTGCAGCAGTCCGCGCTGGATGCGGTTCGCCGCTGGCGGTACAAGCCACTGTTGCTGGATGGGGTTCCGGTTGACGTTGATACCACAATCAGTGTTGTTTATGAGCTGGGAGAGTGATATCGTAACGCAAACAGCCGCTTGCTCAGCCCTGTAGCTTTTCGACTGCACAGTGTAGTCGCAGAGACATGTTTCAAACGTATTTATCCCTAAGGAGGATAGATTCCAGTGATTCTCGCTCATCTCACCCAAGTCGCTTCTCACCCCGCAGCATTGGCTGCTTTCTTCCAGGATCAGCCAGTGGGTTTCAGCCCGCTGGATCTCTGGCACAACATGGGCATTCTAGCCAAGGGCGTGGCCATACTGCTCTTCGTCATGTCCATCTGGTCGTTGGCGGTCATGATTGACCGCGCTCTTTATTTCTCGGCAGCCCGCAAGCAGTCTCGCGAGTTTGCCCCCAAAGTCGCCGGAGCTTTGAAGGAAAGCCGCCTGGATGACGCAATCAAGGCGGCTGACCACAGCAAGAAGTCGCATTTGGCCGAAGTTGTCACCGCTGGATTGCAGGAATTTCGCAACTCCGGCAGTGGCGGAGCCGTCACAGAAGGCCAGATTGAGGCCAGTGAGCGCGCGTTGCAGCGTTCGGAAGCGATTGTCCACGCCAAGCTGAAGCGCGGCCTAGGTGCCTTGGCCACCATCGGCTCCACGGCTCCATTCATCGGACTCTTTGGCACTGTCGTCGGCATTTTGAATGCCTTTCAGCAGATCGCCACGCAAAAGACCTCTGGGATTGGCGCTGTCGCCGGTGGTATTTCGGAAGCGCTGGTTACCACAGCCTTTGGTCTGCTGGTAGCTATTCCCGCTGTGATGACCTTCAATTACTTCACCAACCGCGTGGAAGCGTTTGATGTCGAAATGGATAACTCCTCCAGCGAATTGCTCGACTATTTTATTAAGCAGAGCCAGAGCCAGCGCCGCTAGTCGCGCTGTTCTGCGGACGCAGTACTTGTTGGGAGAGCGGGTTCAGACCCGATGGGAGAAATCCGGCAGGAACAGAATTTTCCCGCCGGATTTCTAGGGTTCATGCCTGTGACCGAAAGCAGCATCCGTACCGGAAGGTCGGATAGCGATCAATAGACGGAGCCAATTTCATGGCATTAGCGGTTCGTAATGAAGGCGCAAAGGTTAATTCCAATATCAATGTCACACCTATGGTGGACGTGATGCTGGTTCTGCTGATTATCTTCATGGTCATTACGCCCATGTTGAATAACAAGGTCAACGTGGACCTGGCCAAGGTGGACACTCCAACGGCCATGCCGGATGCTGACAAGGAAGATGCGGTTGTGGTCGCCATCACCCGTGACGGGCGCGTGTATCTGGGCGCAAATCAGGTCGTGGCGGATGAGCTTGGCCCCAAGGTTCTCGCTATGCTGGAGAACAAGGTAAGCAAGGAAGTCTACATGCGTGTCGATGCGCGCGCGCACTACGGCATTGTCATGGATACCATCGACAACCTTCGCACGGCGGGAGTGGATGAGGTTGGCCTGCTGACGGAACCACGGTTGCAGACAACGGCGCAACCACCCCAACCGGAAGAACAACAGTAATCAGATTTTTTGAATTCCAGGTACCCGCTTTGGCGGGCAGCGTTGCAAACGAGGGATACACGATATGGGAATGACATCAGGTGGCCACGGCGGTCTCAATTCAGATATCAATGTCACGCCGATGATTGACGTTCTTCTGGTGCTGCTGATTATCTTTATGGTCATTGTGCCGGTTACGCCGCACGGCTTGGACGCATTGGTGCCGCAGCCGCCCAAGAAACAGCAGCAGGACAAGGAGAACGACCGCACCATTGTCGTGCAAATCACGCATCGTCCCGGCGGTGGAGAGCCAGGCTATAAGATCAACGAGACGGATGTCTCGCTGAAGAGCTTGCTGCCGCAGCTTACAGCCATCTTCGCCAGCCGAGCGGAGCGCGTGATGTTTGTCAAGGGGGATCCAGAGTTGGATTTCTCCACCGTTGCCAATGTAATTGACATTGGGCACGAGGCCAACGTCGACCACATTGGGTTGATTACCCCTAGGATTGCGGCTGGCCAGTAGATCATCTTTTTCTGCTGCTCCGCTCTATTGTTGCGCCACACGGAACCGACCCGGATGGAAGCCGCTGGCTTGAACTCACTTCCATCCGGACGCTCGAAAATAAAAAAACAAGTACAATCAAAGAACAGATGAAATCATGTGTATGCCCCCTTTTGATGTTGGGCTACGGAAGGTTCTTTTATGCGCGGGCGTTTGAAGGAGAAATCAAGCCGTATGAGTCGTAGTGTACGTTTTTCGGTAGTGGCGACGGCCATGATCGTTTTTTTGACCCTCGCCACGGGATGCAATCACTTGAAGGCGCGGGATCAGCTCAATAAAGGCGTCCAGGCATTCAAGCGTGGCCGATATGAAGAAGCCATCAATCACTTTCAGCAGGCAGTGCAACTGGATCCATCCCTGCCCATGACGCGCCTGTATCTGGCCACGGCCTATTCGCAGCAGGTCGTTCCCAATGTCACGACCCCCGATAATTTGAAGAATGCGGAGCTTGCCATCGACCAGTTTCAGGATGTGTTGGCCAAGAATCCAAGCGATTTGACCAGCCTGAAGGGGATTGCGCAGATTTACTTCAAGATCGGCCAATATGACCAGGACAGGGATTATCAGAAAAAGATCATTGCTATCGATCCAAAGGATGCAGAGGCATATTACACCGTTGGCGTGATTGATTGGACGCTTGCGTACAAAAATGCCCTCCCGGTACGCAGATCTCTCGGTCTTCAGGATAATGGCGATGCCATCAAAGATAAGAAAGCCTGTGCGGCATTGCAGCTAGAGAATGGGCCTTTGGTTCAGGAAGGTCTGAATTACCTGATGCAGGCTATTCAAATACGGCCCTCCTATGACGATGCAATGGCCTACATCAATCTGCTCTATCGCCGCAAGGCGGAGCTGGAGTGCGGTAATGATGCAGCGCGGCTTGCAGATATTGCCGAAGCCAATCAATGGACAGAAAAGGCCATCGACGCGCGCAAGGCAAATGAGTCCAGGAAAAATTCACAATCTCCCGGTGGCATTGTCTTGGATCAAAAATAATTTTCTGCCATCCATTCCAAAAGAAAAGGCCCCCACTTCGGCGGGGGTCTTTCTTTTTGAAGCTTTCCTTGTTGCTGTTGCTGCCCGGTTTTGTCTCGGCGATTCCACACCGCTACAAAGCAGATAACCTCTGGAGTCATCCGGGAGGGAGGCGACCACTCAGATTTTAAGGAAGATTTTCTTGTGGTAGAGCCATGCGATGGGCAGGTAACACACCCCAATCGCGCAAAGGGCGTACAGCAAGGAGGAGAAATTGAGCGAGAGACTCTTCATCAGAAACATGGAAGAAAGCGATTGATATACGCTCACGCTTACCCCGCCCTTTTTCCAGTGAATGGCGTAGAGCGTTGCAGACAAGAGATGGGAAAACACATACGCGGTGATTGCGTTGGTGCCAAATACGAGCCAGATATGCGTCCATCCTTTTTTCCAATTTCTGATATCTACAGCCCAATAGAGAACCGAAAAAACAACCAGGCTCCAGCCGGCAGTGAGCACAACAAAAGAACTGGTCCAAAGATTTTTGTTAATGGGGAACCAGTGGCTCCAAAGCATTCCGAGCAGGATGCCCAGAGCGCCACAGGCAAACATCCCCACCGCCTTTTGCGATGCGTCGCGCTTTGAGCGGAGCCAAATTCCGGTCAACATGCCGAGAAGAGTTGTTCCCAATGCGGGCAGCGTGCTCAGTATGCCCTCTGGGTCGCGCACCGTGTTGTATAGCCGTCCGGGAAAAACATGTCGATCCAGACAGGCTGCCAAGTTGCGAGTTGGATCGAGGAACGGAATGTCCCGGCCAGGAACTCCAAATCCTGGAACCGGAACCCATCGCATCAGGAACCAGTATCCCAGAAGAATCGCTACGACCAGGACAATCTTGCTGCTGGCCCGCCGATCCAACAGATACAAAATGCTGGCGAATAGAAAACAGATCGCAATGCGTTGCAGGACGCCGTAGATGCGCAAGGTTCCCAGATCGAAATAGGGGAATCCGTTAATGACAAGTCCAAGCAAAAACAGAATCGCGGCGCGACGCAAGGTATGCAGCAGGAGCGATGCCTTGGAATCCCCCCGGCTCAGGCGCGACTCAGAGGAAAACACGACCGTAATTCCGACAATGAACAAAAATGCCGGAAAGATCAAATCCGTTGGGGTGTATCCATTCCACGGCGCATGATCCAGAGGCCAGTAGTAGTAGTCTCCAATGCGATTGCCCACCAGAATCATAAAGGCAATGGTGACACCACGGAACACATCAAGAGAAACAAGACGCGGGGCACGGATCGAGCCAGCGGCCTGTTCTCCACTTGCAATGGACATAGGGGACGTTCCTCCTCAGCTAGGCCAAGGTAAACCATGCCTTGGAAGAAAGCAATCGGTGATTTGTGTGGAAATGGCAAACTCCCCGCAGGTCACGCCGTACAATAAGAGTTCGTCGCTGTGTGCTGGAGTCTGCTCCTGGCGCGGTGGCGAGGACACATCTTTTGAGGAGGGAAGCTGCATGGCGCACATGGTGTTCTGCGCGAAGTATAAGGCGCAAATGGAGGGTCTCGACGAAACGCCCTTCGATAGCGATTTTGGCAGGAAGATTTACGACAATGTATCCAAGAAAGCCTGGGGCGAGTGGGTGGAGCACCAGAAGATGCTGCTGAATGAGTATCGTCTGCAACCCTGGACACGCGAGGCGCAGGAGTTTCTGGTGGAGCAGATGCAGCAATTCTTCTTTGGCGAGGGCGCGGCGCTGCCCAAGGAGTTTGTTCCCCCGGCGCAGGGGTGACGACTCCGCAGTCGGTGTAAACTAATCAAGACCCCTGCGTTCGGAAACGCAAACCGTCGGGACGTGGCTCAGCCTGGTAGAGCACTCGCTTGGGGTGCGAGGGGTCGGCAGTTCAAATCTGCCCGTCCCGACCAATTTTTCAAGAACTTGTAGCCGTTGGCATCTTTCGGATTCGCAGCTTGTGTGGGGTATCCGGCTCAGGATGGTCATCTTTTTCTGGGGTGGCGCAAGTGGCGGCCTCGCGGATCGCATCGGCAATGGCGGCGGCCTCGCGGCCAGCAGCGACATCGTGGACGCGAATCAGATGTACTCCGGCAAGAATGGCCGCTGTATGCGCAGCCAGCGTTGCGCTGGGCGTGACAGGAACATCCCCGTCACGGGACGAGGCAACCGTGCGCATCAGGAAGGATTTGCGCGAAGCTCCCACCAGCAGCGGATAGCCTAGCGCGTGAAATTGCTCAAAATTTGCCAGCAGCGGATAGTTTTCATCCAGCGCCTTGCCGAATCCGAGGCCTGGGTCCAGCACGATGCGTTCGCGCGCAATGCCAGCAGCAAGTGCTGCCTGCGCCCTCTCCGCCAGTTCCCGCTTCACCATCGGCAGCGCTTCGCCTGGAGGAATGGGAGGCTGTGAGCGCCATTCCCGCGGATGCCCGCGAGTGTGCATCAGCAGCACGCCACAGCGAAGAGACGCGCAGGTGGCGGCCATTGCCTCACTCCACAAAAATCCGCTGACATCGTTAACGATCTCCGCGCCAGCGCCAATGGCTGCCTGCGCCGTTTGCGCTTTGTAGGTGTCGATGGAAAGCACCGCATCAGGCCACTGCCGCAGCACCGCTTCGATCACCGGCAGCACGCGGTCGATCTCCTGCTGCGCGGAGACTGGCGGACGCTCCCCAGGCCGCGTCGATTCTCCCCCAATGTCCAGAATGTCCGCGCCCTCATGGAGCAGGCGATATGCCTGCTCCACAGCGCGGTCAAGGGCAAAAAACTGGCCTCCATCGGAGAAGGAATCCGGTGTCACGTTCAGCACGCCCACGATACATGTCCGCACGCCCAATTTGAGCGAACGGGTTCGTAGCTTCCAATCGAAGACGGGGCGTGGAGCGACAGCCATAATCCGATTCTAGAGCCTGGTATGAACTTGGGTTGAGAAGTTGAAAACGTTGAGCGAGCATGAGGCCAGCGAAGATGAAAGAATGAAGGCCGCCTCCACGGTTCCGGTGGACGAGATTTGCGCCCAGCCAGTCTGTCAGCGCGTAGTGTACGCCGAGGCTGTCGTAGGTCGCCAGCAACTTGCCGGTCGCGTAGAGGTTCGTCCGCAGCCAGTTGCCGCCGCCGTCGAGCACGCTGACCCGCTCCCCCTCCGCATCGTACACATAGTCTGTCGAGAGTCTCGTCTACTCAAGCCAAAGGAAGGCCAGAATTGATGGGATAAGGACGAAGGCTTCTACGATGGTCGAGTAGTTTGTGGTTGAGGACCATGAGCTTCAGTCTTTTCCAATCGAAGGATGAGCCTGAAGGGAGCGAAGGGTGGCGAAGCGGGTTTTGTCCTTTCGGGTATTGAATTGAACTTAGCTTAACAGTTGGTTCCGGGGCGGAGGGAATGTGGAAATCG
>JAJZIJ010000069.1 GCA_021810625.1 Acidobacteriota bacterium | reverse complement strand
CGACTGTGAATCGTCAGTCGTGCATTCTGGTGATAGTCCATTCGTTCCTTTCCTTGGAAACGTAATTGCTCATCACAATCAGCTTCTCTGGTTTGGCTCGAATGGACAACCTATTGAAACTTCACAACTAGGTGTTTAGTCCCGGCAATTGATGGTGCATACTTTTCCAGAGGATGGAAGGAGTCACTATGGGACAGGTTCTACACCGAAGCGCCACGACGACAGAGGCGGTGCGTCGAGGGTCGGAAACTGGCAGCGAAGAAGTTCACACTTCAAAGTGCTTGCATTCCTGCTTCGATCTGTGTACACTGGTCTCGGTTCTATGACTCGGCTCGCGCAAATGCGTTGTCTCTGTTGCATGTCGCCCGACATGTGTATGTGCATGTGTGCCTGTGGCCGACGTGGAGAACCCTCCTAAACTGTAAACAAGTTCTGGACATCCACATCAGCCCGCACACTGCAACGCAGTATGTGGGTTTTTTTATTCATCGAACCCAAATAGGACAAATTTCCCATGAATGTAACAACGCTTCCTCCCGATGCAACCTCCGCGTACCCGGCGGTCTCGCAGCGCGCGCTCAACCACCTGCAGGCGCTGGAGGCCGAGAGCATCTTCATCTTCCGCGAGGCTGTGGCGGAGTTTGCCAACCCGGTCATGCTCTACTCCATTGGCAAAGATTCCTCCGTGCTGGTGCGGCTGGCGCAGAAGGCATTTCATCCGGGCAGGATTCCCTTTCCGCTGCTGCATGTGGACACCAGTTACAAGTTCCCGGAGATGATCGGGTTCCGCGACAACTATGCGCGGGAGATTGGCGCGAAGCTGATTGTGCATAAGAATCAAAAGGCGCTGGATGCCGGGGCCAATCCCTTTGCGCTGGGCACGCAGAATTGCTGCGGATTTTTGAAGACGCGCGCGCTGCTCGACGCGCTGGAGGCGGGTGGATTCGACGCGGCCTTTGGTGGAGCGCGGCGCGACGAGGAGAAATCCCGCGCCAAGGAGCGCATCTATTCCTTCCGCGACAAGGCGGGGCAGTGGGATCCGAAAAATCAGCGGCCAGAGTTGTGGAACCTGTACAACTCCCGGCTGAATAAAGGCGAGAGCATTCGCATCTTTCCGCTTTCCAATTGGACGGAGCTGGATATCTGGCTCTACATTTATGCCGAGCAGATTCCGCTGGTGCCGCTCTACTTTGCGCGCGAGCGCGAGGTGATTGTGCGCGGCCAGTCCATTATTTTGAAGTATGACGACACGCACATGCTGCCGGGCGAAAAGACGCAGCGCATTTCATGCCGGATGCGTTCGCTGGGCTGCCAGCCCTGCTCCGGCGCAATTCGCTCCGAGGCCGACACGCTGCCAAAGATCATCGAAGAACTGATTGCCTTTCGCCGCTCCGAGCGCGAGAACCGCGTGATTGACCACGATGAGGAAGGTTCGATGGAATCGAAGAAACGCGAGGGGTACTTTTAATGGCGACCGCTACGGGCACACAGGCATCCACGAAGTTCCAGGCATTTCTCGACGAGCATTTAGAGCGCGAGCTGCTGCGCTTCACCACGGCGGGCAGCGTCGATGACGGCAAGTCCACGCTGATTGGCCGGCTGCTGCACGACACCAAGGCAGTGTATGAGGATCAACTGGCCTCCATCAAGCAGAGCAAGGTGAATCGCGCTGCCGGGCCAATTGATTTCTCTCTGCTGACCGATGGTCTGCGCGCCGAGCGCGAACAGGGCATCACCATTGACGTGGCGTATCGCTATTTTTCCACCGCGCGGCGAAAATTCATCATCGCGGATACGCCGGGGCACGAGCAGTACACGCGCAACATGGCCACGGGCGCATCGACTGCCGATCTGGCGATTGTGCTGATCGACGGCAGCAAAGGTCTGTTGCCGCAATCCCGCAGGCACACCTACATTGCGTCGCTGCTGGGGATTCCGCACGTTGTCGCGGCCATCAACAAAATGGACTTGGTGGAGTACGACGAGGCCGCGTACAAAAAAATCAGCGCGGATTTTCTGGAACTGGCGCAGCGTCTCGGCATCAGGAACGCGCAGATCATTCCGTTGAGCGCCCTGAAGGGCGACAACGTGGTTGCGCCCAGCGCGCACATGCCCTGGTACAAAGGCCCCACGCTGCTGGAGTATCTGGAGACCGTTCCGCTGGCGCAGGCCGCAGAGGAGCGCAGCCGCAATCGCGGGAGCCTGCGCTTTCCGGTGCAGCTTGTCGCGCGGCCCGATGCGAACTTTCGCGGATTTTCTGGTCAGGTGGCCAGCGGCGTGTTGCGCGCGGGCGATGAAGTGTTGGCGTTGCCTTCGGGACGACGCACGCGCATTGATTCCATCGTTACCTACGATGGGGAACTTCAGGAAGCAGCTGTCTCCCAACCCGTCACAGTGCGACTGAAGGATGAGATTGACCTGAGCCGTGGCGAGATGCTGGTCTCGCCCGATGCGCCGCCAGCGGTTTCGCGCAACTTTAATGCCAAGGTGGTCTGGCTGCACGCCGATCCGCTCCAGCCGGGCCGGACATATCTTGCCAAGCACACCTCGCGCACGGTGCGCGTGCGGGCAACGGCCATCCACTATCGCGTGGACATGCACACGCTGGAGCAACTGCCCGCCGTGCAACTGGAGATGAACGACATCGCCTCAGTGAATTTTGTTTCCAACCTGCCCATTATGTTTGACAGCTATGCGGTGAACCGAACGATGGGCAGCATGATTTTGATCGACGCGGTGACGCACGCAACCGTGGGCGCGGTGATGCTGGAGCGCGATCTGGGAACGCCGTCGGTGGAGTTGGTGGTTGCACCCACAACGCAGGTGCATCCGCTGATTCTGGCGCGCTCGGCGAAGACTGCGCGCAGCATTGTGCAGATTCTCCATGCGCGCAACGTTCCGTATGTGTTGCTGGACGATCCGTACATTCCCGCTTGCAGTTTGGCCTGCGCGACGCGCGTGGCGCAGTTGGCAGGACTGGCTGCGGTGTACTCCGGCGAAGGCCCCAGTAAGGAATTGATGCAGCAGATTGAGCAGTTCCTTCCGCAGGCCCGCTGGATACAGCTTCCAGACGGCCCGTTGGATGAGGCGGCGTTTATTCAGCGACTGGATCAGGTGCTGCATTGGGAGAATGGCGAGGGCAAGGAATGATTACAGAGAAGACGAGAGATTTTTTGGAGACACAGGCTGCGGATGCGTTCATCGCAGAAGTTCTGCGCGATCCATCGGGCGGGCGCGCCTGCCTGACCAGCAGCCTGCAAGTGGAGGACATGGTGGTGTTGCATCTGCTGCGACAGCATCAGCCGGAGATTCCGGTGATTTTTCTGGACACGGGATATCACTTTGCCGAGACGTATGCCTATCGCGACCGCATGGTGGAGGAGTGGTCGATCCGACTCATCAATGTGCTGCCGGAGTTGACCGTGGCGCAGCATGAGGCCAATTTTGGCAAACAATATCTCGTCGAGCCGACGCAGTGCTGCGCCACGCGCAAGGTCGCGCCACTACTGCGTTCGCTGGAGCCATTCGATCTTTGGTTTACCGGCCTGCGCCGGGAGCAATCGCCGACACGCGCCAATCTAAAGAAGGTGGAAGAGCATCATTTGCCGACCGGGAAAAAACTCTGGAAGCTGAGTCCACTGGCTGACTGGACATGGCAACAGGTCTGGGAATACGCAGCGGCGCATAAAATTCCGCATCTGTCGCTCTATGACCAGGGCTATCGCAGCATCGGCTGCGAGCCATGCACGCAATTATCTGACGACCCAGACAATCCCCGCGCTGGCCGCTGGGGTGGAAAAAAACTGGAGTGCGGCATTCATACTTTTGACGAGGCGAAGTAGTAATCCTCGTCGCGTCCGCGCATTTCTATTCTGGGCTTCAGGCGGCGCAATGTGCATATTTTTGCATCTCTTCTATAGCGAAACGTGATACCGTAAAACGTTTTCACCTTGGAGGGACGCATGACAACATCCCCATTCGGAGCCACAGCGCCATCGGGCGCACCCTTTCACGTCGATACCACAGAGCAGCAGCAATTGCGCCATGAAATTCGCGAGTTTGCCGCGCGAGAGATTGCGCCGAATTCTGCGCGATGGGACGAGGCCAGCGAATTTCCGCTGGACGTGGTACGGCAACTGGGTCGCATGGGGCTGATGGGCGTGCTGATTCCGCCGGAGTATGGTGGCGCGGGCCTTGGCTATGTAGAGTACATGATCGCCGTCGAGGAACTCTCCCGCGTCGATGGCTCGATTGGCATTATCGTGGCCTCGCACAATTCGCTCTGCACCAATCACATTTTTATGGCTGGGAATGAAGCGCAGCGCCAGCGCTATGCCCGCAAGCTGGCCAGTGGCGAGTGGTTGGGCGCGTGGGCGTTGACGGAGCCAGGTTCCGGGTCGGACGCTGGCAGCGCGCGCGCCACGGCGGTACGACGCGGCAACACATGGGTACTCAACGGCAACAAGACCTTCATCACCAACGGGCATTATGCAGACGCAGTGCTGGTAATTGCCGTGACGGACAAAACGAAGGGCGTGCATGGCATGTCGGCATTCGTGGTGGAGAAGGGCACGCCGGGATTTCATCCTGGGAAAAAAGAAAACAAGCTCGGTCTGCGCGCCAGCGATACATCGGAGCTGATCTTTGAAGACTGCGAGATTCCAGCAGAAAATCTGCTGGGCAAAGAGGGCGAAGGTTTTGTCGATGCGATGAAGGTGCTCGACGGCGGACGCATTTCGATTGCCGCCATGTCGCTGGGCATCGCGCAGGCCGCATTGGAGGCCAGCGTGAAGTACACCAAAGAGCGCAAGCAGTTTGGCAAGGCCATCTGCGAGTTTCAGGGCATCCAATGGAAACTGGCCGATATGACCACGCAGTTGGATGCAGCGCGCCTGCTGACCCTGCGCGCCGCGCAAATGAAGGATGCAGGGATGAGGACGACGCGGGAATCCTCAATGGCCAAGCTCTTCGCCAGTGAAACGGCGGTGAAGATTTGTGATGAGTGCGTGCAATTGCACGGTGGATATGGATTCATCAAAGATTATCCGGCGGAAAAATTCTATCGCGATGTGAAGCTCTGCACCATTGGCGAAGGGACGAGCGAGATTCAGCGCATGGTGATTGCGCGGGAGTTGTTAAAGTAATTTTGCTCTGTCAAAGTGCTTTCATTTTTTACTTCGCGCGGAATGACGCAGCGCAGAGGGTGTGGAAACCGCCAGCGTAACGAGTGATCTCAGTATCCACAAAAGAGTCATTCTGAGGGAGTCGCAGCGACCGAAGAATCCAGAGAATTTTTGCGCGGGAAACGCAGTATGCTCCAAACCTACACTGTCTGGATTCTTCACTCCCGTTGGTCGTTCAGAATGACGCTTCTGCCGGGAGCCAGCGTTCCTAAAAATTCCATTATTTCTAGAGCCTGTTATGAACTTGGGTTAAGAAGCTTGAAAAGTTGAGCCAGCATGAGGCAGGCGAAGGCGAAGTAGTGAAGGCCTGCCAAGGTTTGCGAGAGTCGTTCGTAATCTCTTGCCAGGCGGCG
>JAJZIJ010000034.1 GCA_021810625.1 Acidobacteriota bacterium | reverse complement strand
GCCCTCGCCGCGGTCATAAGCAGCAAGAAATTTACGGCGCAAATCATCATCGTAGGGCTTCGCCATACTCCATGCGTCGCGGGTTTCGCCAGCAATTCAACTATACATCATTTATGGAAATGCGCTAAAGGCAAGCTCCCAAGTGTCAAGATTGGACGCTCGCGCCGCTTTGAGAAGTCCGCCCTGGATGCAATTATTGATATCGGCAGATGCGTATCGCCTGAATTGCCGTAGACCTTCCAGCCAGAGCCATGGCTTTCAGCATTGGCGACCCCCAAACAATAGCTCCATCACCAGAAAGGTATCCTCATGCCTGAAAAGAAAAAAGAACTGATCGACTCCAAGGAAGTGACAAGATTGACGGGCCTCTCGCATGGCGAGTTCCCTCTGCTGCAACAGCGCGGGATATTCCCAAAGCCGCGCACGCTGGCTCCCACGGGTTCCGGCTGGTCGCCGCGCTGGTCGCTCGCGGAGGTTGAAACGTGGATCAAGGAACGCAAGGCACCAACCCCGGTCAGCGAGCAGCGAACAGCAGAAGAGGTTTGTACCATGTGCAGCCTGACCAAGCAGGAATTAGATCAGAAAGTCCGTGCAAAGTCCTTCCCATTGCCGCGCCTGCAACAGTCCGGGCCGCGCTGGTCGCTGGGCGACATTCACGAGTGGATTCTTAACCGACAGGGGGTTGCCTAATGCCAGACCTTGCAGAGTTCGCAGATCGTAGCCGTCCTGCCGCTGAATCCCTTCGCGCCTGTCAGGGCTGCAAAAAAGAAGTCCGCTCCCGTCGCCGCGATAAGGCCAGTAGCCGAATGCTTTGCCCGGCCTGTTATGGGGGACGTACAAAGCAGGACGATGAAATACTCCGCGATATCATTAAGCGCCGCCAGCGCAGCAAGTAACTCCCTACCATCCCGGCGAGATTATCGCCGGGAGTTCCCTCCAATCAAATTTCCACCATGAAAGGCATACTCCTATGTCTTTGAAATTCGTGCGCCTGCGCGAAGTCTTGTCCATGACGGCACTCAGCCGTTCCACCATATACAGGGAAATCTCCCTGGGCAACTTTCCCAAGCCTGTTCCAATCGGTCGCCGCGCCGTCGCATGGGTTTTCGATGAAGTAGAAAGCTGGTGTCATGCACGCATTGCGGGACGTGCAGCTTGACCGCCGAAGATTTTGCCAATCTCGTCCAAGCGCGTTCAGCAGGCCGCAATCGCTGGCTGGCGCGTTGTCCGGCACATGACGACCGTTCCCCTTCGTTAGCCATCACGCAAGGCGACAGAGGCGTTCTGGTGCGGTGCTGGAGCAATGGCTGCACCGTGGAAGCCATCTGCGCGGCGCTGGGTATGCCCATGCGCTCACTCTTCGCGGATTCTCTTCCACCAGAGCAATGCCGTGAAGTTCGCCTTCAGGCGGAAGCAAAGAATGCCGCCGTGCAGAAGGCGAAGGTCGCAGACCGCAAGCTCATCGCGCAGCTTTGGCAGCTTCGGGAGTGGATACGGCAAGCGAGTGCGGCGCTGGCTGTGAATCCGGCTCACGCCACGCTGGGCAAGGAATTGCATGATGCCTTCGAGCGTTACGCCAAGCTGGAAGCGCAGCTCTACCCCACGCCCGAAGATGGCCCCCAGCCTCAACAGCCAACGCCAGAAACCCCACAGTGGATTGACCGCGAACTGAAAGCCGTCTTTCCCAAAGCCGACACCAGCGACGTGCAACACATCGCCTAATTCTTCCTCATAAGGAACCCGATGAACACAAACCAGCTACTCGACGACGACGTAAGTTTCGACTTCACGGCAACCCCAGCCGAACCCACCAGCCCGGCACTCGAAACCGCGCTGCAAACCCTCGCAACCACTGTAGAAGGCCCACCCGATGCCGACATATTGCTTGCAACCGTGCGCGGCTTCATCACGCGATATTGCATTCTGAGCAAAGCACAGGCGACTATTTGCGCCGCATGGGTGCTGCATACTTGGACGATTAAAGCATTCAACAAAACGCCATATTTACTGATCCAAGCCGCTGAGCGCTCTTGCGGAAAATCGACGCTACTGGACGCAATGGCGCAACTTGCATACGAACCATTGTCGGCTGGTGCTGCTACAGGCGCGGCATTAACGCGCGCCCTGCACCAGAGGCCGTGCACATTGTTCCTTGATGAAATCGACCTTCTTTTTTCTGGCGATACCGAGACAGCCTCAGCCGTCGCCGGAGTTCTGAATTGCGGCTATCAGCGCGGCAAGCCGTTTCTGAAATGCGATGGCAAAGACAACCAGATGCGCGAGTTCAACACCTTTGGCGCGAAGGCCCTCAGTGGTATTGCTGGAAACAAGTTGCCAGAAAGCACCATCAGCCGATGCGTCCCGATAGAGATGCGGCGCAAGCTGCGCTCTGAGAAAGTCCAGCGATTCGTCGAGCGAGACTATTCTGAACCCGCTGGCAGCATCCGCGCAAAGCTGAAAGCATGGGCCACGCTGGAAACAGTAGAGGCCGTCAAGCTGCTTGAGCCGGAATTGATTGACGTTCTCAGCGACCGCGAAAACGATGCCATCGAACCACTTTTACAGATAGCGGAACTGGCTGGTGACGTTTGGCCGCACGACATCCGCGCCGCGCTGGTGGAAGTCTTTCAGCGTGCCAAGGAAAATGACACGCGCTCGACCGGCGAAAGCCTGCTGCAAGATATCCGCGATGTATTCGAGGACAAGCGCCTGGAGAAGATCAGCAGCCACGACCTCATCACGGCGCTTTGCGAGATGGACGAGTCGCCTTGGAATGAATGGAACCGTGGCAAGCCACTCAGCCCACGGCAGCTTGGCAATCGACTCCAGCGGTTCGGAATCAAGCCGCAAGTTACACGGTTTGCGGACGGACTTTCACGCGGCTACCGCAAGGCTGACTTTGCAGAATCGTGGACGCGCTACTTGCAAAACGACACAGAAACAGCTTCAAAATCGGGATTCTAAATAACGTCCCACAGCGTCCCGATTCTAAAGCGTTACGCCTCTCTATCCGTAACACGCTTGTATCCGCAACGCTAAATCGCCAGTGTTTATGCGGGTTGTTACGCATGTTACGGATGTTACGCCAATCCCAGACCCTCCCAACCTCCCGCTTCCAACGGTGGTACATTTTCCAACCTTCACAACGGAGAATTTATGACTCAGCCACAGCAGGCAGAAATGCAAATTACCGACACGCTCACGCAAGATGAACTCGACGAACTGGCGAAACATCTTGGCGACTGGGCAATGAAATTTTGTGCATGGAAAGATCACAGCTACGGCGCAACCCGTCGTCTCCACGAAGAATACTGCACCTGGGCAGACCAGAACGCCAAGCCGCTCATCTGTGACCTCTCAACCTTTGAGAGTCTGCTGACCGCGCAGGGCTTCGACGTGCAAGGAGGATTCGTCCACGGCATGTTGCTGCTCGCCGATGCCACGGCAGTTGCACCACGGCCACGCAAGGCTACGGGAATTGTGAGGGTACCGCCTGGGCCAACCCAGTGGCTCGCGGCGTTGCTGGGCGACGGGCCGAAAAGTATAGGCGACTGCCTGAAGGCTGCCCGCAGGATCGGCTACGGCTATGCGTCCACAATCTCAGCGGCAGAGTATTTGCGAGTGGACAAGGTTAGCGTCGGTGGTGAGTTCCATTGGAAGCTAGACCCGCACTACCAGCACTTGACGGCCACGCTGTAAACATACATTCCACATCCCTGCAACAGATATGCGTGCATGGGGTATGGGGTGCAAAAGTGCCAGTTTCGATCGGTGCGTAGACCGGCGCATGGTTAAATTTTTACACCTGCGTTTATCAACGTTTTGGGCGCAAACTGTTTTGAGGGAATTTCCCTGGAAGCGTGGCTCTCTAAATGATGTGCCAGAAGGCACGAACGGGGCTAAATGGCCGCGCTGCAATTTTGAACCAAGCTAAAGGCATCCGCAGACGGTAGAAATAGGGTTGATTCGTTGTGACCATTCGCTAAACTGTATCGGCGTGAGGCTTCGGCTTCACGCCGTGCGTGTTTCTGGCTGTCTCAGCAACTCTCCACTGTGGTATGAAAGTGTGGCATGTCAAAAAGAATTATGCTGGTAAGTCTTTCAGTCTACTGCCTCTTGTCGGCATGGTATGGCAGACTGGGGGGCAGCCAAACTTCCTCGTTGACTTCCAAAATTTCTATTGGGGAAGTGGCTGCAACGCCGCCAGAATGGCTGCGTTTTGTTCCCAGGCTTTGACCATCGGTCGGCCAATCAGCACCAGCGTGGGCGCAGGGCCGGGTTCGAGTTCTGCGAGGTGCTCCAACGTGGCCGCGTTGATGCTCTGATCGGGCTGTCCGGCGCGGGAGACGGCGATGCAGGGCATCGACGCAGCGACTCCTTCGCGCAATAAATTTTCCGCCAGCGCATGATATGTTCTCCCCGGCATGTAGACAATCAAGGTCGCGTCTTCCGGGAGCGCGCCTTGCCAGATCGCGGCAGCTTCTTTCTGCGTTTCGCCCTGCGCGCGCAGCGGGTGCGTGGCCTGTTGTCCAGTGACGAAGATGATCTTCGATGCCGCGCGTCGATCCGTCAGCGATGTATGGAGCATGGCTGCTGCGGCAAATCCAGCGGTGATGCCGGGAACCACATCGAAGGGAACACGGGCGGCTTGCAGCGCTTCCATCTCTTCTGCGGCGCGACCGTAGACCAGAGGATCGCCGCCCTTGAGTCGCACAACACTCTGGCCGCCGCGTGCTGCCTCAATCATCAGATTGTGAATCTCTGCCTGCGTGATGCGCTTCTGGCCGCAACGCTTCTCGACGTTGGTGATGCGCGCATGGGGATGGGCGCGGTCGAGAATCACCTGCGGAACCAGGCCGTCATGCAGAATCACATCTGCGCTGGCCAGCAGGGAGGCGGCGCGCAGCGTCAGCAGATCAGGATCGCCCGGCCCTGCGCCCACCAGATAGACAACGCCTTGTTTCGCTGCGGTCATGGTTCGCTCCTGTACATTTCCTCTGCTGTGACAGCGCCGACCTTTATTCGGCGGCCAGGATGGGAACGTGCCCGGTTGGAACATCGCGTGGGACGGCCTCTGCAACTGCGTCGAGGGTGGTGCCATCCAGTTGCGCGCGCAGTTCGATGTCGGTGTGCCGCGCAAAGTAGGCGCGCAATGTTTCCTCCGGCTGGCGATTTTGCAGATAGCGGCGCAGCAGGCGCTCAATGGCATCAGGAATCTGGGTCGCGATGCAGCGATAGCCCACAGGCCGCGAGACCTGTGCATGTTCGCCGAGCGCGCCGCCCAGGCAGAAGTAAAAGGCATCAACCATCTTGCCTTCATGCTTGACCTTCTTGCCCTCGATGCCGATGTCGGCAATCCAGTGCTGGCCGCAACTGTTGGGGCAGCCAGTGACGTGCAGCTTGAGTTGCTGGTCAAACTCCGGCAGCCGCGTTTCCAACTCCTCCACCAGCCAGCGCGTAAAGCCCTTGGTCTCGGTGATGGCGAGCTTGCAAAACTCCGTTCCGGTGCAGGCGATGGCTCCGCGCCAGAAGGGGCTTCCATCCACTTGCAGGCCGATGTTTTGCAGCTCACGCGCCAGTTCCGCCGAGCGTGTTTTGGGAATGTTGATGAAGAGAAGATTCTGCATGGTGGTGACCCGCAGGTCGCCGGAGCCAAAGCGCTCGGCCAGTTCGGCTGCGGCCTCCAATTGCTCTCCGGTCAGTCGTCCACGCAGCACAGACGCGCCAACGTAGTGCAGACCGGGCTGCTTCTGCGCGTGGATGCCGGCGTGGTCGCGGAGCACATCTCCGGGAACCCGTTCTTCGGCAGCGGGGTCGAGGCGATACTTCAGGCGCGATTCAAGTTCATCAAGGAAGCGCTCCGGTGTCCAGCCCTCGCGCAGAAAAAGATACTTCATGCGGGCGCGATCACGGCTTTCGCGCAGCCCCTGCTGGTCGTGGAAGATTTGCGTGATGCCGCGCAACACGTCGAGCGCCTGATCCTGACGCACAAAGGCGTTCAGTTTGACGGCAAGATGCGGCGCGGTGGAGAGTCCTCCGCCAACGCGCACAGAGTAGCCAACTTCATTGCCGCGTCGAACGGCGGTCATGCCAATATCGTTGATCTCTGGATAGGGGCACCAGACCGGGCAGCCGGTAATGCACAGTTTGAATTTGCGCGGCAGGTTGTAGAAATCGGAGTTGCCGGACAACAGGCGCGATGCGGCCAGCGCCAGCGGCGAGGCATCAATGATCTCATCGGCGTCGATGCCAGCCAGCGGGCAGCCAGTTACGTTGCGCACCACATCGCCGCACGCGCCTTTGGGGTTGAGGCCGACAGCATCCAGCGCATCCACAATCTCCGGCAGCGATTCGATGGTGAGCCAGTGGAATTGAATGTTCTGACGGACGGTGATGTCGGCCAGATTGCGGCCATATTGTTTGGCCAATTGCGCGAGTACACGCGCCTGGCTGGCGCGCAGAATGCCGTTGGGAATACCCACGCGCATCATAAAGTATTCGGTCGCTTTGCCTTCGCCGCCCACGCCGCCGACGGCACCCACGCCATCGCCCTGCGTGTAAACGCCCCACCACCGGAAGTAGGATTGTGTCCACTCCGGCAGCACGCTGGCGCGGCCAGCGCGAGCAAAGGCGCGTACCTCGTCAAAGGCGGCCCAGGGATTTTTTTCGCGTTTCAGGCGCTCGGCCTTTTGTGTCTTTGTTTCTTTTAGCGGAGCGGTTGTTTGCAATTCACTCATGGATGTCCTCGTTTATTTTGGCCTGTAAAAAAAGAAAACCCACATCGGCAAAATCTGCTGCGATGGGGGTTGGGGTGAACTATTTTGGTACAGAAATCAGTGGCTCACACGCAATTCCGGCGCAGCATGGGATGGGTACACATGCAACACATCAGCGCCAGAATGGAATGAGACTTCATAAGAGGAATCGTACCGTCTGGTTGGAAGAAAGTCAATGGTGGGCACAGAAATTGCCCACGCAGGGAGCGATCCTGATGCTCGCGAAAACGAATGATTTCGAGAAGAAACGCAGAGCCTGCCCGGAGTCCTTTGGCTTCGCTCAGGATATGTTCCGCGAAGGGTTCGGAAGGACAAGTCTGAACAGCAAAAATCACCCAGCCCAAATTCCTGATAATATAGACTGTTCGCGGGGGTGAGATAGGATGGATCAGCGCTCCAACATGATGCACAACGGAAATTGTCTGACCTGCAAAAACAGACACACGGATTGGTTCTGCAATCTATCTCCCCAGGCGCTGACGGAATTTGAAACACTCGGAATGCAGGTGATGGTTCCAGCGGGGGGAACGCTTTTCTTCGAGGGACAACCGTCGCGCAGTGTTTCCGTTTTGTGTACGGGACACGTAAAGCTGGCGGTCTCCTCGAAAGATGGCAAGACGCTGTTGGTGCGAATCGCCAAGCCGGGGGACGTGCTGGGATTAAGCGCCGCTCTTCTGGACATGCCCTATGAAATTACAGCGCAGGCGCTCGACCCTGTGCAGATAAAAGCGTTTCAACGCCAGGATTTTCTGCGTTTTCTGGAGCGCCACATCGAAGGCAGCATGCACGCGGCGAAGATGCTGAATCAGGAGTATCGGGATGCGTTGAAGGATGCCACCCGGCTGGCTCTTTCTGTTTCCATTACTGGCCGTGTCGCGCGACTTTTCTCTGAAATGATCCTCGGACAGAATCAGCAATATCCTTGTTTCAGGATGTCGCTTACCCATGAAGATCTCGCCACCATGCTGGGCACGACGCGCGAGTCCGTCACCCGCACGCTGAATGAAATGAAGCGCAAAGAAATCATCGCGATCAAGGGAACATCTATAACCGTCCTGCGTCGGGATGCCTTGGAATTATTGCTGTAGCCCGCGAAGCCCACAGACATTTTTAGAACGGAATATCGTCGTCGGTGATCTCCGTTGCCTGGGAGTAATCCTGCGCGGGAGCGCTCTGGTCGAACGATGCCGTGTTGGAGCGGGAATAGTTGCCGCCGCCAGCGCCGCCTTCGCCCTCGCCGCGACCGGAGAGCAGCGACAGATCGCCAACGATAATCTCCGTGCGATATTTCTTCTGGCCGGTGGTCTTGTCATCCCATGAGGAGGTTTGCAGGCGGCCCTCCACGTAGAGCTTGCTCCCCTTTTTCACGTAATCGCGGATGATCTCTGCCGTGCGCTGATAGGCGACCAGATTGTGCCATTCGGTGCGATCCTGCCAGTTGCCGGTCTTGTCTTTGAAACGTTCACTGGTCGCAATGGAGAACGTGGCAACAACGACGCCGCTGGGGGTGGATTTGATCTCCGGGTCTTTGCCTACATTCCCCAGAAGAATGACTTTATTTACGCTTTTTGCCATTGGCCTCGTCCTCCGTCAAAAGGTGCTCCGCCTGAGGATAGCAGAATTGGAGCGGGAAGCGCATCTCGCATCTCCGATGCGGATTGCGCCTTAGATGGTTGCAGGGTTGCGGGACGGGGCTTTTGTTTTGAAAAACGCGAGGAGAAACAACACGGCAAACAAGAGGTCGATGCCCCCGAAAACGAGAGTTTCCTGCGGAACACGGCCTTGTGCTCCAAGCACGAAAGTTGCGGCGGCAAAGCTGCATTTTTCAAAAATGGCCGGGATCATTATGGGTCGCAAGCGAGCGGGATCTGTGCTGATAACGAAGAATGCAAGTTGCCATGCAATGGCCACGCCGATGAAGCCGTAGTAATACTCTGGATGGGTGATGATCGGTGGATGGACGCGCCCGATTTTCTGGAACATAAAGTAAAGGGGCGTGAGCATAAGGATGCCCCATATCCCCGCAAGCCAAAAAATAATTTTTGCGAATTTCATGGCGTTTCTCCATCTAAAATAGGGCGATTCTGGCGGCGATTGCGCAGCCACTTGGCCGCGCCCAGCAGAAAGAGCATCAGGCCGAATGGGCAGTTCATCATGCAGAGGATGAGTGCAATCCATCCGAGATTGGTATGCGGCCCATAGATGCCGATGCCGCCGAAAAGTGTCAGCGTGGCCAGCCCGGCCAGCGCGCCGATAAAGAGAATCCAGAAGCCAGTGCGCAGCAAGGCGCGTGTGCCGTCATCGGCTACGGGAGTGTGGGTTGCAGCGCGGGCGGGTTGTTGGGTGGGCGCGTTCATGGTTGCCGATATTGTCTCAGGAAAAACTCAATGCCACCCGGCGAGCATGGCATACACCACAACTCCGGTGACGGAAACATACAGCCAGATGGGAAACGTAAAGCGGGCGATGCGCCGATGCTGCGGAATGCGTCCGCTCAAAGAGAAATAAAACGTAATCAGAATCATGGGCAGCGCGACGACCGACAGCAGCACATGCGTCAGCAAAATTGAAAGATAAATTGCGCGCGCGATGCCGTGGCCGGGAAAGCGCACCTCGCCATGCAAGGCGTGATGCGTAATGTAGCTGGCCAGAAACAGGCTGGAGAAGACAAAGGCCGTCATCATGGAGGCGCGATGGGCCGCGATGCGTTTGCGTCGAATCATCGTGAGGCCTGTAATCAAGGCTGCGGCGCTACAGGCGTTAAAGATCGCGTTTAACCACGGCAGAAAATTGAGGCGCGTGGCGAAGGTCGGGGGCGCATGATGCACGTACAGCAGCCAGAGCAGGAAGGCGGTGGCCGCAGCGCTCAGCCCAAGAATGCCGAGGATGGGGCCGCGTGTGTTGGTTTGTTCTGTCTGCATGCACGCCATTCCTTTTACGCGGCTGGTTTGTTGGTTCTGCGATTCACAATGGCCCACGAGGCTGCGAAGGCCACGGCGCAGAAGCCGAGGGTCACGATCAGGTTGGTGGCCGGAGAAAAATCCGTTGCCTGCGCTGGGAACAGCCCATTGCGCAGCGCATCGACGGTGTAGGTGAGCGGGTTGAGCCGCATCACCAGCCGCAGCCAGCCGGAGGCGCCGCTGGCCGGAAACATGGAGCCGGAAAGCAGCCAGAGCGGAATCAAAATCAGATTGATGACTGCGTGAAAGGCTTGCGTGGAGTCCATTGGCCACGCGATGGCAAAGCCCAGCGCGGTGAGCGCAAAGGATGCCAGCGCGATGATCCCCATGCTGTAAAGGATGCCAGCCGCGCCGACATGCACGCCCGCCAGAGGCGCGAAGACCAGAAATATCCAGCCTTGAATGGCGGCCAGCGTCGCTCCGCCGAGCACCTTGCCCAGGACAATCGCCGAGCGGCGAATCGGCGCGGCCAGTACGGAGAGCAGAAAGCCTTCATTGCGATCCTGAATCAACGACATCATGCTGAAGATGGCCGTGAAGAGCACAATCATCACGATGGCTCCGGGAAAGAAATAGCCACCATAATGCGCGGAGATGCTCTGGTTGCTGGCACTGGCTGCTCCACCAGCCGAGGGATGGAAGGTATGCGCGAATCCAGAGCCGAGCACCAGCCAGAACAACAGCGGCGAGGCAATTACGCCCACCACGCGGGCCTTTTGGCGATAGAAGCGAACCAACTCCCGCCGCCACAAGGAGTAGGCCGGAATCCAGAGATTGGAGGATGCGGCGTTGGCCGACATTGGCGTGGGAAGCGTGAGGGTCGCCATTACGATTTCTCCTTGGTCGAGGAATGGGTGAGGCCAGCGTCCGTCCAGAAACGGTGGCCGGTGCGCTGGATGAAGACATCTTCCAGGCTGGGCTTGGCGACGGAGACGCCTTCAATCTCTCCGGGGAAGGCTTCGACCACATCGGTGAGGAAGCGATGTCCCTGTTCGCGCTCCAGGCGGATGGTATGGCCGACCACGGAGGTCTTCACCTGAAAACGCTGATCGACCTTCACGGCAAGCTGAGTCGCGGCCCACGGACTGACGGCCTCCAACTGCACAATGTCGCCGCCGATGCTGGCCTTCAGTTCCGTCGGAGTGCCAAAGGCCACCAGCTTGCCGCTGTTCAAAATAGCCAGCCGGTCGCAATGTTCCGCTTCTTCCATCAGATGCGTGGTTACAAGGACGCTGACTCCCTGCTGGTCGCGCAGAATGCGCAGGTACTGCCACAGGTCGCGTCGCGCTCCCGGATCGAGGCCCGTTGACGGCTCGTCGAGCAGCAACACTGCCGGGGAGTGGATCAGTCCCTTGGCCAGTTCGACGCGGCGCTGCTGGCCGCCGGAGAGCGTCTCCACCATGTCGTGGGCGCGATCCGTCAGGCCAACACGCGCCAGCACCTCGCTGGAGCGCTGGCGCAACAATGCGCCGCTCAATCCGTAGAGATGTCCCTGGTGCATCAGGTTTTCCGCCACGGTCAGTTTGATATCCAGACTGCGCGCCTGAAAGACGATGCCAGTGGATTGGCGCACGCGGTTTGGCTCAGCGGCAACGTCGAAGCCTGCGATGCGCGCATGGCCTCCAGTGGGCACCATGAGCGTGGAGAGAATGCGAAAGAGGGTTGTTTTGCCGCTGCCATTGGGGCCAAGCAGTCCGAAGATTTCTCCCGGCTGCACGCGAAAGCTCAGATCGTTGAGCGCCACGCGGGTTCCGTAGTCATGCGTCAGATGCTCCAGTTCGATGGAAGCGGAGCCTGAGGTTGCAGGCTGCGATGGGGGAACGGGCTTGGTCGTCCGCGAAACATCTTCCAATGTGGTCATGGCAGGAACTCCTTAACGTTGTGCATTCAGCATCATCATGATGAGCAGTAATGGCAGGTAGATGACGCTGGCCTTCAGCAGGGCGCGCGCATCGCGGCGCGACTGGCTTATGTCCTGTGCGCGGGTGATCCGAAAAAAGCGAATCGTATACAACAAATATCCCAGGCCGAGAATCGTCGCGATGACGAGATACCAGCGGCCTTCAATGTGCAGGAAATACGGCACCAGGCTCACCGGAATCATCAGAATGGCGTAGACCAGAGCTTCCATCGCGGTGGACCATCCGTCGGGTTCCACCACGGGCAGCATTTGAATGTTGGCGCGACCGTAGTCCTCGCGGTAGAGCCACGCGATGGACATAAAGTGCGGAATTTGCCAGACAAACAGGATGGCGAACAGAGCCACGGCGGGCCATTCGATGGCTCCACGCGCGGCAGTCCAGCCAATCAGCGGCGGCATCGCGCCGGGGAAGGCTCCGATAAAAGTGGCCAGCGTGGTGTAGCGCTTGAGCGGCGTGTAGATGCCGACATAGGTGACGGACGTAAGCAGCGTCAACATCCCTGTGACAGGGTTGGTGCGATCCGCCAGCCAGATCGATCCAATGACGATGGCCGCCATGCCCAGCAGAACGCCATAGGCGAGGCCCATGCGTCCCGCAGCCAGAGGACGCTGCGCGGTGCGGTGCATCCTGGCATCCGAACGGCGCTCGAAGACCTGATTGAGAACGCTGGAGCCGCCGGAGACCAGCCCGATGCCCAGCAGCGTGTTCAGCAGTGTTGGATTGAAGGAACGAATGCCCGATTGCACTGAACCAAGGTGGAATCCAGCCCAGGCGGTCAGCATCACCATCGCAGTTACGCGCAGCTTGAAGGTCTCCACGGCATCGCGCAGGAGAGAAATGAATTTTGACGGCCATGCAGCCCGTTTTGACTCCTGCCTGCAAGAGGCCGGAAGAGAAGTCTCTGCCGGAAGCGGGGGGAGTGCCGCAACTTCTGCGGCGGGCACAGCTTGCAGCGGAAGGGGGAGTTCCGTGGTTGCCCTCATGCGAGTACCCGCGCCGAAGAGGATGGCAACGCGCGCGTCCGCAGGTAAGGACAGAGAGCGACCCGGCGACGGATCGACACGAAGGACAAAAATACAACGACAGACCCAGACACAGAGCGGCGTTTCACAGGCTTTAGGATAACAAATTATCGTCAGGCGGGCGGGTCGCGCTCCGGCGCGTGGGTCACATATTCCTCCACCAGTACGGCCACCAGCACGGCGGTGGGCACCGCAACCATCGCGCCTGCGACTCCGGCAAAAGAAACGCCCAGCAGCAGGGCGACAATCACTGCGGTTCCGGTCAGGTTGACGCTGGTGCGCATGATGCGCGGCGTCAGATATGCGCTTTCAATTTGCGCGTAGACAATGCCAAAGACGAAGACCGAAGCAACCTTGGCCCAGGAGTCCATCGCTGCCGCCAACAACGCCAGAGAGCCAGTCACCAGCGCGCCCACGACCGGAATTATGTTTGAAACCCCCAGCAGGACGGCCAGAGCCAGGGCGTAGCGGACATGCAACAGAGCCAGAACAATGCCGCTGGTCACAGCCAAAATCAGCATCAGCATAAATTGTCCCAGCAGCCAGCGTTCCATGCGTATCGAAGCGCGTTGCAGGGTTGTATCCAGACGCTGTCGTCGCATGGGCGGCACCAGGGAGATAAACCAGCCGTAGACCTGCTCCCCTTCGATCATGAAGTACACGGTGAGCACAATGGCGGTGAGAATGTCGAGCAGTTTGTCGGCCCAGGTGCTGAGCGAATACAGAAAATAGCCCGCATCCTGCGTCAGGTACTGCTGCAACCGGGTTACAATGGCGGCAACCTTGACCTTGCGCAGCAGAGGAACGCCGCGCAAGTGGTCAGCGATCAGCGCGCTTCGACGGGGGAAATCCTGCAGAAAGCTCGTCACATCGCGAACCAGTGGTGGCAGCGTCAGAAGTAGAAAGATCGCAGCCAGCAGCAGCAGTCCCAGCATGAGCATCAAAATAGCCATGACGCGGCTGGGATGCCAGCGCCGGATGCGCAGACGCATTACGCTGGAGACCACAGGAGTCAGCACGACGGCGAAGAGGGCGCTGATGTAAAGCAGCGTCAGAACCTCGCGCACCTTCCAGGCCGCATACAGCGCGACCGCCAGAGAAAAGGCAAAGAGAATGTCGCCGCGCAGGCTGCTTGCGGTGACGGTATCCGAGTTGGAGATGGAGGGTTTCATGGTCAGATTTTCATCTCAGGAAGAGGATTTTGAACCCTGTCTACGGAAATTGCATTGTTTTCAGGACAGCATTGACGACCTCGTCCGGCTCCAGGTTTTTTGTGGAAACGGTGTGATGCGCCGCTTGGTAATACGGCAGGCGATCCATGTATCGCTGCGAAAGATTCTCAAGATTGGCCAGCACGGGTCGTATCGCGGTGTTCGGTTGCGTCTGTTGTTGCTGGCAGCGGGCCAGGAGTGTCGCCAGCGGAGCTTCCAGAAAAACGATTCGCGTGTTGGGCGTGTCGCGCAGCAGTTTCCGGTTGGCCTCCGATTCGAGAGCGCCGCCGCCAAGAGCCAGCACCAGGGAAGATTGGGGCAGGATGCGTTTCAGCGCAGCATGTTCGCGTTCGCGAAAGACGGTCTCTCCCAGCGCGGCAAACAGCGTGGCGATCTCCTGCCCTTCTGCCTGGACGATGGCATCGTCCAGATCGACAAAATCCCAGCCAAGACGGACAGCGAGCAGGCATCCGACGGTCGATTTTCCCGCTCCCATGAATCCGGCAAGGACAATACGAGCGGGAAGCGGTGTTGGGGTTGAATCGTGGGCGCGGGTGTGCATGTGGCTGACTTGTTGATCCGACTGCCGATGCGTGGATTGTAGCAGGGAGAGGTGAACGGGAGACAGACCCCGAAGTGGTCGCAGTCAAAGGTTCCGTTTGCTGCCACCATCCGGCTTGTTGGGTGTGGTCGGTTTGCCAGATGCGGGCCTGCCAAGCGCGGATTGGAGATTTTCCCACACGGCGGGGCTGGGATCATGCAGCGGCAGCAGGAGCCTGGCCTGCGCTGCGATGTATTCCAGATCGCGCACCAGCGCCGCGCAAGCGGCACACTGCGCGAGATGCGGATGATCGCGTGGGTAGGCATCGGTATCGGTATCGAATAATTCCGGCAGGCGCGCCTGAAAGCTGTGGCAGTCGGCATCGTTGCTGTGTTGCGATGGCATGGGGGAGTTGTTCATGGACGTGCCTCTGATGTGGCTGCATGGCGTAGCTGGTCACGCAGTCGTATGCGAGCTTTATGTAATTGCGATTTACTGTTGCCGATTGAGCAGCCCAGCATGACGGCAATCTCGTTGTGCTCGTACCCCTCCACATCATGTAACACAAAGACCAGGCGATAGCCAGGGGGCAGTTCTTCCACGGCGCGCTCCAGCGTCACCCGATCCACGGTGCCGGAGAGCATTGGGTCGCGGGCGCCAAAATCCTTGCGCGCGCCGTCTTCATGGTTTGGCTCCAGAACTTCTTCCAGCGAGACCAGTTGCAGGCCTTTTTTGCGTAGGTGCATGAGCACGATGTTGACGGTCATGCGATGCAACCAGGTGGAAAATGCGGAATCGCCACGAAAGGTGCCAATCTTGCGATGCAATTGCAGGAAGGCCATCTGGGTCAGGTCTTCGGCTTCGGCTATATTGCCCAACATGCGCAGGCAGAGGGAGTACACACGCCGCTTGTGCAGGTGGTAGAGCGTTGCAAAGGCGTAGGCATCTCCTTGTTGCGCCTGCGCAATGGCTTCGAGTTCTCCGGCAATCGGAGGGTTGCGTCGTTGTGGGATGTTCAGAGGCCGCGCCTCCGCAGACAAGGGCTGCGAGGCCACGCGAGGTTCTGGGATATCAGCGGTATGGAGACGGTTTTTCATTTGGGATGCTATGGGGTCTCCGCTGGCGGGTGTTCACATGCAACCGATACAACCGACTGCTGCTCCTGTTGGATGCTGATTTTGCAAATCCAGTTGCCTGGAACATCTGCCATTTTTCTGCGGCGTGGCTTGCCTAGCTTCCAATAAAACGAGCGTACAGGCTCCGCGCCAAGCCCACATCCGTCGTGCCCTGAATCAGGGCGCGGCCATCCTTGAAAATTGTCATGCAATACTCTCCGCGCTCAAAACGCAGCAACATATCATTATGGCGCACGACGCCGTGTGCGCGCAGCCGCTGTTCGAGCAGGGAAAAATCCACGGGTTTGTGATGTTCATGAATTTGTACGGAATTTCTTCCGCAGAGCGTAATGTGAGGCCGCGCTTCACCTGCCAGATGCGTAAATTGCCGCTCGCCACATACGGCGCAATCCGCGCGCGGTCGCGACGCATCCATCTCGGAGCGTTCATTGCTCCACAGGTCATAGGCCAGCAAGGTGCGACGCATGGATTCGCGCGCGCCCACCAGATATTTCATCGCCTCGGCGGCTTCCACAGAAGCGGCAAGGTTGACGGCTGGATTGAGAATGCCTGCCGTATCGCAGGTCTCGACCATGCCCGATGGAGGTTTGGGAAAGATGCAGGCCAGACAGGCCGTCTCTCCGGGGAGGACATTCATGGTGACGGCGTAGGCTCCGACCGCGCCCGCGTAAATCCAGGCTTTTCCCTGCTCCACGGCATAGTCGTTCAACAGGTAGCGGGTTTCGTAGTTGTCGGTTGCGTCCAGGATCAAGTGCGCCGGTTGCAGCAGGGCGTGAATGTTGCCCGGAACCAAATCGTCCACATGGGCTGCCACGCGAATGTGGCGATTAACGCGGGAGATTTTTCGTTGGGCGGCCACAGCCTTGGGCAGGGATTCTGCCGCATCCTCTTCGTCGAAGAGTACCTGCCGTTGCAGGTTGCTCCATTCCACATAATCGCGGTCAATGAGTGTGAGTGTGCCCACGCCAGCACGGGCCAGCAACCCGGCAACAGCCGCTCCTGTTGCGCCGCAGCCCACGATGGCGACATGTCCCGCAGCCAGTTTCCGCTGCCCCTCAACTCCGATGCCGGGAAATAAAGTTTGTCGGGAGTAGCGCTCGTCAACTGGCTCGTTCGCGGATGACTCTCCTTGCAACACGGTATCCATCGCCTTCAGTATAGGCGCGCAGCATCGGCTTCATCCTGAATCCATCGACGATAGCAATCCATCGACGATGGCGCAGGGTTTGCGTATCCTTAGTAAAAGAGCCGCGATCTGCGGGTGTGGAGTGGATGCTGAAGAAACTGTGCTCCTGCGGATGCCGCTCGACCCAATCGAAGCGGCGATAAAAAATCCTTCTTCGGTACTGAATGAGTGTGCTGTTGAGCCAATGCAAACCGAGAGCGAGAGGCGTGTTGTTACGGAGATGGTGGCAAGGCATTCTTGTCCTGTGCCTGCTGTTTCGCGTGCTGTTGCCGCAGGCCGGGGCTGAGCTGCGGCAGGCGGTCGCCGCGCGTTCGTCAGCTTCGTCCACCGCGTCCGTACCCCCGGCTCGGAGAATCAACCTCAACAGCATGGCAACGTTGCAAGCGTGGAATGGGCGAAAAGTTATCGCCCTTCGTTTTGAGGGGGTAACGGCTCAGGAACTGGCTCCTCTGCCTGCACAGCTTGCTTTACGTCCGGGCGCGCCCTTTCAGGCATCCGCTCTGCGCACCAGCCTCCGTCAACTCTTTGCCTCCGGCCTCTACGCGCAGATCACGGCGCTGGGCATTCCAGAGGGCGATGCCGTGGTCATTCTCTTTCGGGGCGAACCGCAAAAATTTCTCCATCGCGTGTATGTGGAGGGAATCAAGCAGGATTTGTTTGCGGCGCAATTGCAGCGAGGCACGCGGCTGGAGATCGGAACAAAATTTACGCGCCAGTCCTTGCAGCAGGCAACAAAATCCCTGCGCGCCACGTTGAGGCAATCCGGCTACTACCAGCCACAGATTGATGTAACAACCCGGCCTGCCGGTGCCACCAATCAAATCGATGTGGTCTACCACATTCTGCTGGGTAGACAGGCCAGAGTTGGGGCCGTTGTTGTCTCCGGCAACTCCGGCATGACGCTAAAGGAATTTCGCAAGGTTGCCAAGTTGAAGGATGGCTCCAAAGTGCAGGCGGAGACGCTATCGCGCGCTCTGGAGCGGCTGCGAAAGAAGTATCAGAAAAAAGGCCGGCTGGAAGCCACGGTTAAGGGGAATGAGCAGCAGTTCGACGCCGCAAAAAATACGGTCGATTTCACATTTTCTGTGAATCCTGGGCCGCTGGTTCGCATCCGCGTCATCGGGGCACACGTTTCCTCCGGTGATGTAAATCGCCTTATTCCCGTCTACGAGGAGGGAGCCGTTGATCCTGATCTGTTGAATGAGGGGGATCGCAATCTGCGCGACCACTTTCAGAAACAAGGGTACTTTGATGTGCATGTGACGCATACGATGCGTCATCCTGCGGCAGCGGAGGATTTTCTTCTCTATAAGATCGAGCGTGGGTCGCGACAGAAAGTTGTCTCGGTGCATGTTCAAGGCAATCATTATTTCGATGCGGAGACGATTCAGGAACGTTTGAGCGTAACGAAGGCCGATCTGTCGGATCGCTATGGCAGCTTCAGCCAATCACTGCTGGAGCATGACGTCGATGCCATCGCTGCGCTGTATAAAAGCAATGGCTTCAGCAAGGTAAAAATTGTTCCGCATGTTGTGAATACCAGCCTGAAAAAAACTGTTGGACACAAGATATCTTCCGGGCTGAAGGTGGAGTATCAGATTGAGGAAGGCCCACAGCAGCGTGTTGGCACGGTGCATCTCGTTGGGGTTGCGCAGGTCGCTTCGGAAAAATTATTGCAGCAGATGAACACGCGATCCGGCCAGCCCTATTCGCTGTCCAATCTTGCCGGAGACCGCGCGACCATTCTCACCTACTATTATCGACATGGTTTTTTGCAGATCGAGATGACGGTCACGCAGCATGTGGATGCAAGCGATCCGAATTTGATGGATATCGACTTCAACATCAACGAGGGGAAACAATTTTTTGTGAACCGTGTTTTGACCAGCGGTGTCCACTTCACGCGCCCGTCGGTTGTCAACAATCTCATTGAACTGCATCCCGGCGATCCGTTGGATCGTAGCAAGCTCATGGATACGCAACGTCGCCTGTACAATCTTGCGCTGTTCAATTCTGTGGATACGGCGGTGGTCAATCCCAACGGAGAGCAACAAAATAAAGATGTGCTGCTCAACATTTCAGAGGCGCATCGTTGGAATTATGACTACGGTTTAGGCTTTGAGGTACAGACGGGAACGCCGCAAAAAAATTGTCCGTCAGCGGCATCGTTGATCCAGTTGGGGGTCAATCCTGCGACCTTTCAATGCAGTCCGAACGGCACCTTTGGAGCCAGCGAGCGCATTTCTTTTGACATTAGCCGTATCAATTTGCGTGGCAGAAATCAGTCCATTACCTTGCAAACGGCGTATGGAAATTTGGAGAAGCAGGCCATGATGGTCTTTGATAATCCAAAGTTTTATGGGCATCGCACGCTGGATTTCACCATCTCCAGCGGCTATGTGCAAAGCCAGGATATTACGACGTACAGCTCCTCCAGCATTTCAGCCTCCGGCACGCTGACCAGCCGACCGAACAAGCCAAATACGCTGATGTATTCCTTTGAGTATCGCTACATTACCCTGAGCAACCTGGAGATTAGCGCCAATCTAATTCCGCTGCTCTCCCAGCCAGCGCGTGTCAGCGGCCCCGGCATCACCTGGGTGCGCGATACGCGGGACGATCCATTAAATGCGACACGCGGCTGGTACTTATCCGCACAGCAATTTTTTGCCTGGTCAGGCTTTGGCGCGCAGGCGAACTTCAATCGTTTGGATATAACGCAGGCCAATTATTTCCGGCTGCCCAAAAAGAACTGGATTCTGGCCCGCAGCACGCGCATTGGCATGGAGAACATCTATGGCAATCCCAGCTATGGAACCATCCCGCTGCCGGAACGCTTATATGCTGGCGGAGCCACTTCGCATCGAGGATTTTCCATTAACTCCGCTGGCCCGCGAGATTTGCAGACAGGCTATCCGGTGGGTGGATCGGGAGCTTTCATCAATACTACGGAGTTACGCATTCCTCCCATCGCGTTGCCGTGGATGGGCAAGGATTTTGGATTCGCAATTTTTAATGACATGGGCAACGTTTATGACACAGCAGGCGACATCTGGCGCAGCTTGTTTCGTTTTAGCCAGCCCAACGTCAAAACCTGTTACAACATCTCTGGCCAGAATGGGGTTTGCGACTTCAATTACAACTCCCAGGCCATTGGGGCTGGCCCGCGTTACAAAACTCCGATTGGCCCGATTCGACTGGACTTCAGCTATAACTTAAATCCAACCATCTATCCTGTGATTCTTAGCTATAGCGGGCAGCCGCCGTATGTGGGTAACTCCGGGCACTTTAACTTTTTCTTTAGCGTGGGGCAGGCATTCTGAGCATTCAAATGGAGAGACGATCTAATCCGAAGGGTGGCTGGCACGGGTCTCCGGCGCGTAGAGTTGTTGTCGCGGGAATGCTGATGGCTATGGCGTGCATGGCGGCGACCGCGTTGGTGGCGCAGTCCTTGCCGCCAGGAATGGAGAACAATCCGGCGGCGCAGCCAGTGGAACTGGATCATGTGGTGGCCGTGGTGGGGGATCAGGCGATTCTGCAAAGCGACGTGGAGGATGAGATGCGCTTTATCACGATGCAATCGGCGGATATTCCCATGTCAAAAGATGCGCCACAGCGCGCGCTCAACCGGCTCATTGACCGCGCGCTGATCGAGAAGGAACGCGCCTTGCAGCCCTCCTTTTCCGCAGTGAGCGACGCGCAGGTGGAGCAAAGCATCGTCGATCTCAAGAAAAATATCCTCGCTTGCGCCCATGCCGCATGTTCCACGGACAAGGGGTGGAAAGATTTTCTCCAGACGCAGGGGTTTACGGAGCAGGACATCTATGACCGAATGCAGGAGCGTTTGCAGGTTCTAAAATTTATCGACTGGCGCTTTGGTTCCACCGTCCGCATCTCAAAAAAGGAGGTGCAGACGTATTACCAGCAGGTGCTGCTTCCGCAGTTTGCCCGCGCAAAAACTCCTGCGCCAGCGATGACAAAAATTGAGGCGCGCATTCGCGAAATCCTGCTGGAACAGCACATCACGGCCCTGCTGGATGGTTGGCTGAAGAGCCTGCGAAGCGAAGGCGAAGTGCATATTGTCGATCCAGCGTATGCCAGCGTGGGAGGGCTGTCGTGATGTCATCTGATTTGCCGCATGACCCACAGCATGATCCGAAGCCGCAGTCGGGCAGGCATCGGCGGCATGTTGCCTATGCCGTTGTCGCCACGATTCTGCTGGGGTGCGCTATCTTTGCGGCGCTGTATGGATACATCGCGTCGAAACGTTTTTCAGCGCGCATGCAAACCGCTGTGATTGCCACGCTGGAACGGGCCACGGGCGGACGGGTGGAGATCAAAGATTTTCACTGGAGCGCCATCCATCTGCGCGTGCAGGTGGACGGCCTGACGATTCACGGGCTGGAAGCGGCGGATCAGATTCCTTATTTTCACGTCGATTCGATTGAGATTGACGCCAGAATTCTCTCCTTTTTTACGCCGCGTATAGGGCTTTCGCGTCTGCGGGCGGAGCGGCCTGTCTTTCATCTCATCGTGTATCCCGATGGCTCCACCAACCAGCCGCATCCCAGGACGCAGAGTCAAAATTCTTCTCTGGTGCAGACATTGTTTGATTTGGCCGTTGATCGGACGCAGGTGCAGGATGGCTTGATCCTTATCAATAATCGCAAGATTCCCTTTGATCTGGCCGCTGGCAAGCTGGGACTTTTGCTGCGTTATGTTGTCGCCACGGGCCACTATCAGGCATCGCTGGCTGTGCGCGATCTCACCTTCCGCCTGCAAAATGCGAAGGAGTCTCGCTCCGTTCTTTTTGCGGATATCGACATCGCGCCGAAGGCAACCAACATCACGCGCCTGGAGTGGAACACGGCATCCTCCAAGTTGATTTTGACCGGGTCGCTGGAGAATTACGCGCATCCGGTCTGGAGCGGTACCGTGCAGGGGCAGGCCGATCTGCGGGAGGTGGGTGCGCTCATCGGATATGATCCCTTGCGGAATGGGATTGCCGATCTCCATCTGCGTGGCGCGGGTCGAGCGGACGGTGAATTTTCCCTGGATGGAAGCTTCTCCGTGCAGCATGGAGCCTTTGATGTGCCGTGGTTGCAGTTGCAGCAGGTTGCGTTGCAGTCGCGCCTGCATATCGACAACACAACGTTGATGTTGTCGCAGTTCACCTCCGATTTGCATGGGCAGGGCCATGTGAATGGCAGAATGGAACTGACGCATTGGCTGCCCAGCCCTCCGCCCGCGCCGCCGATCAAGAAAAGATATTGGTTTCACGCAAAAAAGAAATTTGTGGCGCCGAAACCGCAGCCATTGCAGGCCGTGCTGGAGGCTACGGTCGTCGATCTCTCCACTCCGCTGGTGATGGCCGCAGTCACTCCGTCGCGGTTTGGCGATATCGGTTTCAGCTCGCGGGTGACGGGGCCGGTGCGCGCCACATGGCACGGCCCTGGCAATGCGCTGGACGTGCATGGCGATCTTACGTTTCGACCGCAGCGCAACGCGCCTCGTGGAGCCATTCCCGTTAGCGGTTCGGTGAAAGCGGATTATCTGGGAGACACCGCGCGCCTGGTCTTTCAGCAGGCGGACATGTTTACTCCGGGGACGGAGGTTCATGCGGCGGGCACGCTGACGCTGCTGCCGAACGATCTGCAAAGCGCGATGCATGGCACGGTGACGGTGCAGAATCTGCGTGAATTTGATCGCTTGATTTATGTCATTTTCTATACCTGGCCGAACTCCTCTGCTGCTGAGGTGCGCGGGCCATCCTTTGCGGACTATTCCACGCTGCCCGTGTCTTTGCAGGGGAAGGCATATTTCCGCGGTAAATTTTCCGGCTCGTTGATGGAGCCGCAGGTGGATGGGCATGTGGATATGCAGCGCTTTCTGACGCAACTGCATGGTTTTACTTCGGGGCCTGTGGTGACGTTTCCCGCGCATCCCATCCATCCGCTGCAATGGGATTCGCTCCATGCCGATGTCCACTACACCCTCCCGGAGATTGATATTCATCGCGCTGTTGTAGCCCGTGGTTCGACCCTGCTGCACGCCGACATGCGGTTGCGCCCCGTGCCGATGGGTCAGGATGTTTACGACTTCAAGGCGCAAAGCGGCCTGGTGGCGAATGTTCGCGTGACCAACGCATCCATCGCAGACCTGCAATCCATCGTGGGGACGGGGTATCCCGTGACCGGAACGGCGTCGGTGAATGCGCAGGTGCGCGGCACGATTGAGAACCTCTCCGGCTCCGGCAATCTGACACTGACTGGCCTCAACGCATACGGCCAGCCGATTGCCTATGCTTCATCTCCGCTGAGCATCTCCGGTCATCGGGTGCAGGCCGACCATATTCTTGTCCGCACAGCGAACGGCACGGCGGAAGGGGAATTTTCCTATGACGATGTTTCTCATGCCATGCAGGGTTCTTTGAGTGGGAAACAATTTGACCTGGCGCAGATTCCATTTTTGCAAACGAAGCGCGGTTCCATCGGGGGCACGGGCGGCTTTCATCTGCAAGCTGCGGGTACGACGGGGAACCCGGTCGCCACAGGCTCCGTGGCGATCCATCATGTGACGTGGAATGGACAGCCGATGGGGCAGGCGCAGGTCGAGGCAGACCTCCAGGGAAAAACGGTGTCGCTTACGTCGAGCGCGCAACTGTTGCAGGCGCATCTGGAGGCTGCGGGCCAGATGCAACTAACCCCTGGACTTCCGGCACAACTCAAATTGAAATGCACGGACTTCAATATCCATCCGGTGTTGCAGATGTTTTCCAGCGCGGGAATGATCGACACATCGTCCATCGGCGGTGAAGTTCAAATGCAAGGCTTGCTGGAGCAGCCGCGCCAAATGCGCGCGGAGGCCAATCTGGATCATTTTTCTGTCACAGTGAATGACATTCCTCTGGCGGCGGAGGAGCCGGTACGCGCCTCCATGCGCGCAGGCGTGCTGGAGTTGCAGCCCGTCCATATTCAGGGCACGGACACTGATCTCACGATGCAGGGAACCGCCCAACTTTTCGGGAAGCAGCGTCTGCACATGCAGGCCGAGGGAAAGATCAATGCTGCGCTGGCCAAGACGTTTAGCAGCGATCTGAATGCTTCCGGCCAGATTGATTTCATCGCGGACATTGGAGGAACCGTACCCAAGCCAGAACTTTCCGGGCGCGCCCAGGTACATAATCTGGATGTACATGCGCAGGACGTGACCAATGGCCTGAGCGGGATGAACGGCACGCTGACCTTCGATCAGGATCGTCTGGTCATCCAGCAACTGAAAGGGTATACCGGCGGGGGCAAGGTGGAGATCACAGGTTTTGCCACCTTCAGCAATGGAGTTTTCTTCGATATCGCGGCCCATGCCAAGGATGCCCGCATTCGCTATCCCAAAGGCGTTACCTCCACGGCCAATGTGGATGTAAATCTCAGTGGATCGTCGGATGCGCTTTTGTTGCGTGGCGATGTTACGTTGAATCGTTTTGAAATTAGTCAAAACGTGGATATTGCCGCGCTGGCTGCTGCCAGCCAGTCGATAAGCGCGCCGCCAGATCCGACATCCTGGCTGAATCGTGTGCGTCTCGATATGCAGCTTACTTCGTCGCCACAGCTTGGCTTTCAAAATTCCTTTGCAACGCTAGCCGGGGACGTGCATCTCCACATACGTGGAACCCTGGCGAATCCCTCGGTTCTCGGACGCCTGGACATCACGCAGGGCAAGGCGAACTTTGCGGGCACGCAGTATGTGCTGCAACGCGGCGACATTCTGTTTGCCAATCCAGTGGCAATTGATCCAGAAGTGAATCTGGAGGCAACGACGCGGGTGCAGGATTATGACATCATCATCGGATTGAACGGGCCGGCCAGCAAACTCCAGGTGAACTATCGCTCGGAGCCGCCGCTCTCGCAGCCCGACGTGCTGGCGCTGCTGACTCTGGGGAGAACCAACGAACAGGCCGCCATGTATGGGGAGCAGCAACAGGCGGGCAGCAATCCAACCGAGGAGGCGTTGCTGGGCGGGGCGCTCAACGCCGCCGTCAGTAACCGCGTGCAGCGGCTCTTTGGCGTGGCCAGCGTTCGCGTGGATCCCAACTTTGTCGGCGTGCTGGGCCAATCGACCGCGCGCGTTACGGTCGAGCAGCAGGTGGGTCGCAACATCACCCTAACGTTTGCCACCAACGTCAACACCACGGCGCAGCAGTTGTTGCAGGCGGAGTATGATTTCACGCGGAATCTTTCCATTATCGCCGTGCGCGACGAAGCGGATGTTTTCAGTCTCTATTTCCAGATACGCGGCAAGCGGTTCTGATTCAGAAAGATGGATGCAGAAAGCAGAATCACTCCTGTATGATTCGGGCCGGGGCCACGCGGCGAAAAATACAGCGTGGGGCCGCGAAGGGAGCAGCAATCCATAATGCGATCCATGAAGCAATTTATGACGCAAGCGAGAATGCGGGATATGTATCTGCGGAAACGATGGGCAACCCTCCGCGCCGCTGTAGGGATATTTCTTCTGGCCTGCGGGATAACGGCCAATGCGCGCGCTCTGTTGGCCGCAACGACAATGGCGCAGGATGCGCAGGTTCAGGCAAAGATACAGAGCGCGTTGAAAGATAAAAAATATCGAGATGTAACAGCAAGCGTCAGCAAGGGCGTTGTCACGCTCTCCGGCAAAGTGGATGTATATGGATACAAGCTGGACGCAGTGAAAACATCCAGGAGCGTGGATGGGGTTCATCTCGTGCTGGACAACCTTGCCGTGGGTGGCTCCAGCGTGCCCGACCAGAAATTGCAACAGGAATTGCTGGAGAAAATCCAGACCAGCCGCGTTGGCTTCGGCCAGGTCTTTGATGCCATTACCGTGCAGGTGCAGCGTGGCGTGGTCACGTTGGGCGGCCATGCGGTGGATCCCGCAACCATCGAGTTGACGGTCTCGCTGGTGGAATCCATGCCGGGAGTCAAGGGCGTTGTCGAGAAAATTCAGGTCGATCCACTCTCCGCGATGGACGACCAGATTCGCATGGCGGAGTTCAACGCGATTTATAACTACAGCCCGCTGAGTGAATATAGTACGGTTCCGGAGCGCCCCATCCGCATCTCCGTTCAGAACGGGAAGGTAACGTTGTACGGCGTTGTGGGCACGCAAATGGACAAGGACGTGGTCGGTTTGCGCGCCAGTCAGGTTCCCGGCATCCTTCACGTCACCAACGATTTGATGGTGGCGGGGCAGGGCCACAAATAGACCGGGGCGGTCTCGCGTTGCCTGTCAGGAATGGGCATCCGCGCGATGCAGGTTGAGCGGTACAGGACGGAAGACACATCGCCGGACAGTTCCCAGGAGCGCAAACCATCCTTGTACCGCCGTCGCTGTACCGCTGAGGCGCAGTTGCTCAGAATTGCGGGTATCTCGTCTATCGCGGTCGCAGAACGAGAGTCTTATCCAGGTAAAACACCATTACTGTTTCCGCCGGGACGGTGATATGTTTTCCGCGAGTCAGCACCTGCGTGGCTCCGCCAGCGCCTGCTCCCGACAACGCGCCAATCAACGCGCCTTTGCCGCCGCCAAAGATGCCTCCCACCAGAGTGCCCAGCGCTGCGCCTCCGCCTATGAATCCTGCAGTACGCTTGTTTGCGCCAACAGCTTCCCCCCCTTTTGCGTAGTCATCGGCGGTAAGCGTGCTATACGTTTTTCCATTGACCGTTACCGAAGCGATATCCAAAGCCAATTTTGAAGAATGCAATATGCCACCGTTGGAAAGGTCTTTGATCTGTAATGCAGCCAGTGAGCCTGCTGGAATGGCAACCGCGCCAGCGCTATCCAAAACGTTCTGGCGGATATCCGCGCGAAATGTCTGTCCGGGGGCGGCGTTTTTTGAGTCAATGTTCTCTTCCGTGCGCACCATGATTTCCGTGCCGCTGGGAATCTGTTTTACTTCAGCGGGCAGCTTTTGCACCGGGGCTGAAGATTGGCTGAGGACGAGCGACGCGATGTCTGCGAATGGAAACTGATACTGGATGCCTTCGGAACCGGAGAACTGGACGGTCGCTCCTCCAGCAAGGGTTCCCGTGTAGGAATGGCCGTTGCGCAGCGTGATGGTGTCACTGGTGCTGGTAAACACAATGGTCTGGACATCACGGACGGGGAATATGTATTTCACGCCGTGCGTGCCCGTGAAGTGGATCATGCCGCCGTATGGTGCCGTGTACGTTCCTGTATGGCTTGCCCCACTGCGCAGGATCACCGTATCTGCAAGCAGCCCCGGAGCAAAAGATGCCATAATTGCGAAAATTGAGAGAGCAAGTATTCTTCGGATCATTGAGAGATATCCTCCAGAAAAACTATCAATTTGATTGAAGATAAGCCGAAAAAATTGTATCAGACAGACGCGACAGACCAGAAAACGGAGTCAGGCGGAATGGAGGTGGCGTCTGCGGATGCTTTTCTCCGGTTGTTTGATTCTGCAACGTTCATAGCGAAAGGTTTGTGGTGATTTAGACTGACAGTGGATTCGCCATGCAATTTTTCCATAACGCGCGCACGACGCTGGAGATGATTAAGTGGGAGCACTCGGTGTTTGCCCTCCCCTTTGCGTTGATCGGAGCGATGCTTGCTGCTCACGGAGTTCCATCCCTCCATGCGCTGGGCTGGATCGTGGTGTGCATGGTGGCGGCCCGCTCGGCGGCGATGGCGTTCAATCGCCTGGTGGATGCTGATATCGACGCGGCCAATGCGCGCACGGCCAAGCGCGCGATTCCCGCCGGCCTGCTCAGCCGGGGTTATACTCGCGGCTTCATTGTTGTCTCCAGCGCGGTTTTTATCTTTGCCGCCAGCCAACTCAATCGCATGGCGCTGCTGCTGTCTCCTGTGGCGCTGCTGATTCTCTTTTTTTACTCGATCACCAAACGCTTTACGCGCTGGTCGCACATCTTTCTTGGGATTGCCCTTGGCATCGCTCCGGCGGCGGCCTGGATTGCCATTCGAGGAACGCTCGATTCGCGTATTCTGGTGCTGACGGCTGCGGTCATTTTGTGGGCTACGGGCTTCGATCTGCTCTATGCCTGTCAGGATGTGGACTTTGACCGCAGCGCAGGTCTGCATAGCGTGCCGCAGCGGCATGGCGTGGCGGCAGCCTTTTGGCTGGCGCGTGGCCTGCATGGAGCGATGATTTTGTTGCTGTTCTGGCTGGTGAGTTTGTTCGCGCTGGGCAAGCTGGCGATTGCGGGCATTGTCGTCGTTGCCGCATTGCTGCTCATGGAGCATCTCCTGGTCTCTCCACGCGACCTGCGGCGTTTGAACGCAGCTTTCTTTACAATGAATGGAATTATTTCCATCGTATTTTTTGCATTTATTACCGCCGATCTTTTGTGGAAGTAAGTCGGCGGAAATCGAAAGGTTCAAGTGAGTGCATCCGCTCCAATCAGCATTTTGATCCAAGGGGAACTCGGTTCCTTCAGCCATGAGGCTGCGCAGTCCATACTGCCAGATGCACAGATTATTCCGTGTGCCACGGCTCTCGATCTCTTTACTAAAATGTACACATACAGAAATACGCTGGCATTGATTCCGATTGAAAACTCTCTTGCTGGTTCGGTGGCGGAGTTCTACGAGCTACTCTACGACCGTGCGGAGGAGTACAAGATAAAAATTCTGCGGGAGCATCAGCATCGCATCCGGCACAATCTGATTGCAAAGCCGGGCACAGATCTTTCTCCTATCGGAGGGTACGTTGCGGTATATTCCCATCCGATTGCACTGGCGCAGTGCCGCAATTTTTTTGCTGGCAATCCTTTTATGCAGCCTGTTGCGTATTACGACACAGCGGGCAGCGTAAAAATGATTCTGGAGCAGGACAATCCACGGTGGGCAGCCATCGCCAGCGAGCAGGCGGCGAAACTCTATGGCGGCCAGATTTCGATAAAGGGAATTGAAGATGACCCGCAAAATTACACTCGTTTTTTCCTGTTGCAATTTGAGATTTTTCCTGCGCCGCCTCCACCGATGATTCCTCCGGATGGCCCACCCGATAAAATGTCGTTGTTTTTTTCCTTGAAAAATCGCCCCGGTGCTTTGGTTGAGGCGCTGGGCATCTTCTCGAAGCTCGAAATGAATCTGACCAAGATTGAATCACGCCCGATCCAAGGCCGTCCGTGGGAGTATATGTTTTATGTTGACGTGCTTTTTCCCAAGTCAGAAGCAGCGGATGAGGCGATGGCGCGGTTGCGTCCAATCTGCGAAACAATGATCGACCTGGGCCGCTATAAAGCAGCGGTACTCGGCTAGCAGCGGTGCGCAGGTAGATGGAGAGATGGTGTTGGCTGCCTTATTGGAAGGAACCAGCTTCCCACCCTAGCTGTGGTGGCTCAATAGGTTATTCCCTTCGAGGCCGGAGCGGCTGATGGGAGGAGACTGGCCCAGACTAGCATGGGGACGATGCCAGTTGTAGAGATGCAGCCAGGAGTTTAGCTCCTGGC
>JAJZIJ010000033.1 GCA_021810625.1 Acidobacteriota bacterium | reverse complement strand
GCATTCTCCTTGCGGAGCATAGCCCTCCCACTGCTTGTAGGCACACGGTTTCAGGTACTTTTCACTCCCCTCGCAGGGGTACTTTTCACCTTTCCCTCACGGTACTGGTTCACTATCGGTCAGAAACGAGTATTTAGCCTTTCGGGATGGTCCCCGTAGATTCAAGCAGGGTTTCACGTGCCCCGCCTTACTCAGGTATCCGCTTCGAGTCTGGAGTTCTTTCGCCTACGCGCCTGTCACGCTCTTTGGATTCCCTTTCCAGAGAATTCGGCTAAAACCCAGATTGGTAACTCTACTGTTGCGGACCCTACAACCCCCGATACACCGAAATGCAACGGGTTTGGGCTATTCCGATTTCGCTCGCCACTACTTTCGGAATCGAGATTTCTTTCTTTTCCTTCAGGTACTGAGATGGTTCACTTCCCTGAGTTCGCTCGTGCCCGCCTATGTATTCAGCGGGCCGTTCGGCGGTTTTACCGCCGAGGGTTTCCCCATTCGGAAATCTCCGGATATAACGCCTGTTTGCGGCTCCCCGGAGCTTATCGCAGCTTACCACGTCCTTCATCGCCTGTTTCTGCCAAGGCATCCACCGTGCGCCCTTAGTAGCTTGTTCATAGAATTAACTCTCACGCAGCAACTTTCGCCGTGGAGAGATCATCCGCCGCATGTTCATGATCCCCAAGTCCTACCAGGTTTCCCTAGTCCGACTTGAACCATGTTCATGATTGTTATTCTGTAATATCTAAAGACACTCAACCTCACAACACTCAACTTCGAGCGTTGCTCAGCCTTGTAGTTACAACTACCCAATCTATCCTGTTGTCAAATATCGAAAGTGCTGCTTGTCGCAGTACTCACGCCCTAAGGCGCCTCGAAGGTCGAAAAGCAAACTTCGCTTCTCAACTTTGCTCGAAACTCGATCCTTACGCCGCCAACCAAGCAACGTAGCAAGACCCAGCTTCCAGCAATCTTCCAGTTATACGCTACCAACTTTCAGCCAATGGCCGTATGGTGGAGCTGACCGGGATCGAACCGGTGACCCCCTGCTTGCAAAGCAGGTGCTCTCCCAGCTGAGCTACAGCCCCTTGTTGTATGGTGGGCCTGGGTAGATTCGAACTACCGACCTCACCCTTATCAGGGGTGCGCTCTAACCAACTGAGCTACAGGCCCACATTGCGAGTTCTACCCGCACCCGACTACTTTTGCAGACCCGCACTCGAACACACATCGAACTAGAATTTTTTTCGAGGACATTAGGTTGAACGCGCAAAGCGGCTACGCCGCTTCGGACCATCGTGGAAATCTCATGAAGAAGAGAAGGTTAGGTTCAGGCTCCCTTGCACCCATCAAGATGAATGCAAGAGGTGTACATGACAACATCCCAAATGCGCTACAAGTTTGAGCAAGCTGAAACTTGCAGTCCGCTATCGCGGATACATTTGAGTGCCATGACGTTCTCTCTTAGAAAGGAGGTGATCCAGCCGCAGGTTCTCCTACGGCTACCTTGTTACGACTTAACCCCAATCATGAATCACACCTTGGGCGGCTGCTTCCTTGCGGTCAGCGCACCGACTTCTAGTGCAACCCACTTTCGTGATTTGACGGGCGGTGTGTACAAGGCCCGGGAACGTATTCACCGCGGCGTTCTGATCCGCGATTACTAGCGATTCCAGCTTCATGCAGTCGAGTTGCAGACTGCAATCCGAACTGAGGCCGACTTTTTCCGATTAGCTCCCCCTCGCGGGCTTGCAGCGGTTTGTATCGGCCATTGTAGCACGTGTGTAGCCCTGGACATAAAGGCCATGAGGACTTGACGTCATCCCCACCTTCCTCCCCGTTATCCGAGGCGGTTTCGCCAGAGTGCCCAACTAAATGGTGGCAACTGGAGATAAGGGTTGCGCTCGTTGCGGGACTTAACCCAACATCTCACGACACGAGCTGACGACAGCCATGCAGCACCTATATAGCAGCCCCTTGCGGGGAAGGGATATTTCTACCCCGATCCACTACATTTCGAGCCCAGGTAAGGTTCTTCGCGTTGCGTCGAATTAAACCACATGCTCCACCGCTTGTGCGGGCCCCCGTCAATTCCTTTGAGTTTCAGCCTTGCGACCGTACTCCCCAGGCGGATCGCTTAACGCGTTAGCTTCGGCACGGCAGGGTTGGATACCCGCCACACCAAGCGATCATCGTTTAGGGCTAGGACTACCAGGGTATCTAATCCTGTTTGCTCCCCTAGCTTTCGTGCCTCAGTGTCAGTAATGGTCCAGTGAGCCGCTTTCGCCACAGGTGTTCCTTCCGATATCTACGCATTTCACCGCTACACCGGAAATTCCACTCACCTCTCCCATACTCAAGCCCGGCAGTTTCTTGTGCAGACTTCAAGTTGAGCCTGAAGATTTCACACAAGACTTGCCGAACCACCTACGCACCCTTTACGCCCAATAATTCCGAACAACGCTTGCCCCCCTCGTATTACCGCGGCTGCTGGCACGAAGTTAGCCGGGGCTTCTTCTTCCGGTACCGTCATTATCGTCCCGATCGAAAGGAGTTTACGTCCCAAGGGACTTCATCCTCCACGCGGCGTTGCTGCGTCAGGGTTTCCCCCATTGCGCAAAATTCCCCACTGCTGCCTCCCGTAGGAGTCTGGACCGTGTTTCAGTTCCAGTGTGTCCGTGCGCCCTCTCAGGCCGGATACCGATCATTGCCTTGGTGGGCCATTACCCCGCCAACTAGCTAATCGGCCGCGACCCCCTCCCCAAGCGCATTGCTGCTTTGACTCGTAAGTGTTATGCGGTATTAGCCCAGGTTTCCCTAGGTTATTCCCCACTCGAGGGTAGGTTAGTCACGTGTTACTCACCCGTGCGCCACTGTACTCAGGGATTGCTCCCCTTTCTCGTGCGACTTGCATGTGTTAGGCACGCCGCCAGCGTTGATTCTGAGCCAGGATCAAACTCTCGTTTGAAACTGTTTTGCAAGCTATACCCGACGGAGGTCGAGATAGACTTGCCACCCTGCAAGGCTCGAAGCCTGCAGGGATTTACCTTGTGAGAATGACTTAACCACTACTTCATGGTCATCTCACGACTGGCACGTTCAACCTAAGTTTTCAAAGATCCGTAAATCGAGCACCTAAGCGCCGACTTTTGGATCGAGTCACCGACTTCCATCGGCGTGTCCTCGAACTTTGCTGCGCATTTCCAAGCGACTTTCGTTACTTGGCGCAACGTTTTTCAGGATATCAATCGCGAGCGGCTCTGTCAATAGCCAATCTTCGCTCTTCTTTATCCCGGCACACCGTTGCCTGCCCCGGCTCGTATTTGTCCGTGATTGAGGCCGCTCCCAACGCAGCAACCCACCATCTTCCGAACAACGCTCGAACCGCCCCCTCAGGGAGCTTGTGCGCAGCTAAACTTGTAAACATCCCACGACAGTCCGAAAACTGCCATCCGCATTGTGCGGAATTTTCCTCAACCTAAATCTGGTTGGATTCACAACTTTGGTGAACCACGAAGCAGGTGCCAGAAACTCCCTGGCGCCCCTACTGCAGGATTAGCCGGAAGCGCAAGCGCTTCAACGAGCCAAGATCAGAGTAACGCAGTTCCCCCCATCCTGCAAGCGTCGGTGCTGTTGAAAATGGATTTATTTTCTGGAAAACGCTCCCCGCTCCCCAAAATACACTCCGGCCCCTTGGATCCATCGCGAGTTGTTCAGTAAGGGATTTAGGAAGCAAAAGCCCTCAGAGCGGCGTTATGCGGCGCTAATCGGCATCGCGGACTTCAGCCTTCATCCGGTTCGCAGATGCAAGGGCAATCGCTTCTTCAATCTGAGCGCGGAGGATTGGCTTCGAGACGTACCCGTCCATGCCACACTCCAGGCATTTCTCCCGATCTCCTTTCATCGCATGTGCCGTCATCGCGATGATTGGAACGTGGCGGTGAGTCTGCTTCTCTCGTTCACGGATTTCTCTGGTTGCTGCGATTCCATCCATCAGCGGCATTTGGATGTCCATGAATACCACGTCGAAGACTCCGGCTTCCATCAACGACAGCGCCTCCATCCCATCGTTGGCAACAGTCACGGAGTGGCCCATCTTCTCCAGCGCGCGCCCCGCGAGTCTTTGATTGATGCGGTTGTCTTCGACGATCAGAATGCGGAGGCTCGCCATACGCTCCTTTTTTTGCTGTATCCGAGGGACATCCGCCGGAGAAGGAGGCTTCTGCTCCATCGTGGAAGACATGGCGGACAACAATTCCGACCTTCGGATGGGCTTGAAAAGGTAGGAAGCGATACCAAGCTGTTTGCAGCGATCCACGTCCCCGTTATATCCAGCCGAGGTCAGCATCATAATCATCGGCACAACCAGCTTCGCATTTTTGCGAATGCGCTCGACCAGCATAAAACCGTCCATGTGCGGCATGTGCATGTCCGTCAGGAGGAGACGGAATGGATCCCCCGTGGCGTGCGCTTCCATCAGCTTGGATAATGCCAGATCGCCGCTCTCAGCATCGTCGGCTCGTACCTGAATCCGATGCAGGATCGCGGATAAGATTCTGCGATTGGTCTGGTTATCATCGACAATCAGCACCTTCAAACCTTTTAGGCTTTCCGTGGATGGGGAGTACGGAGCAGCGGGAGATGGGGCTGTCAGGAATTTGGTCGTAAAGTGGAACCGCGTTCCTTGTCCCACTTGGCTCTCCAGCCATATCCTTCCTCCCATCATGGATACGAGTCGCGTTGAAATCGTCAGGCCCAGCCCCGTTCCGCCATATTCGCGTGTGGTGGAGGAATCCCCCTGAGCAAAGGGATTGAAGATAACGGCTTGCTTTTCGGGCGGGATGCCAATTCCGGTATCGGAAACCGTAAAGTGAAGAACGCAAGAACCATCGCGCTCTCCCTCGTTTTCTACTCGAAGCGATACTTCCCCCTTGTGCGTAAACTTGATGGAATTTCCCACAAGGTTGATGACGATCTGCCGCAGACGTCCAGGGTCTCCTTGCACGACCTCCGGCACATCTGCGGCAATATCGCAGAGCAACTCCAGCCCCTTTTCGTCCGCGCGCATGGCAAGGGTTTTCAGCGTATCCTCCAGACACTCCCGCATCCGAAAATCGACGGCCTCCATTTCCATCTTCCCCGCTTCAATCTTGGAGAAGTCGAGAATGTCGTTAATTACATTGAGCAGCGAGTCGGCAGAAATTTTCACCGTCTCCATGTACTCCCGTTGCTCCGCAGTCAGGCTCGTGTCCAAAGCAAGTTCCGTCATGCCAATAACCCCATTCAAAGGGGTGCGAATTTCGTGGCTCATATTGGCCAGAAACTCGCTCTTTGCCTGGCTGGCAACTTCGGCGACTTCTTTGGCGTGGCGCAGTGCATTCTCATTGCGTCGCTGCTCCGTCACATCTCGCCACGTCCAGATTCTTCCGTAATGCTCGCCCTTCTTCCCCACAACGGGAGCCGAATACCGATCGAGAACCGTACCATCCTTCAGAAAGATTTCATCCCTTCCGATTTCGTTCGGATGTTTTTCCAGGTACATCACTCGTTCAATAAACGCGCCGGGATCCTTGGTAAGAGTTGCGAAGACGTTCAGCCCTGGATCGTACAACTCTCCCGGTTCTTTATCGTATGGAACCTTCCACATACGACAAAAAGCCTCATTCCGGAAGATCATTTTTCGTTGACCGTCACGCACTAAAACACCTTCGCTGGTCGCGTTGCCTTGTGCCTCCAGAAAGGCTGCCTGCCATCGCAACTCCACCTCGATTCGCTGACGTTCCGCAATTTCAGATTGAAGCTCAGCCGTGCGCTGTTGAACGCGCTCCTCCAGCCCATTGTTCGTTTCCTGTAGCAGCAAATCGCGCTGCTGAATCCGCTCCAACATCTGGTTGAAAGAGGTCACCAGCGTCCCAACCTCATCCTGGCTCAGGACAGGCGCGCGCAGCGAATAGTCTTCGCGCATGGAGACTTGCTCTGCCAGTAAAGCAAGCTGCACGAGCGGAGCGCTGACGAGACGCACCATCTCGACTGTCGCAAGATAGGTGATGATGATGGACACGATCAGAACAAGCACTGCAATCTTCGCGTACTGCCGCAGCTTCAAGCGAAATCCGCCGAGGTCGGAGACAATGCCAATCGTCCCAGTCTTTTCTCCATGCAGCGACACGCTGCGAAACAGCGTAAGCGAATGCTGGCCAAAGTGAGCGCCCTCTGAACCCAGCGCGGGAATTTTTACAGACGAGCGAACATCGGCTCTGCGGTACACCGCAAAGATGTGGCCCTGCTCATCGTAAAGGCAGGCCGCCACAACGTCATGCTCGGCTTTGAGCGCGCCCAGCATCTGCTCGGCTGTTTTCTGATCGTCAAAAGCGAGGGAGGCTGCGGTATTTGCGCCCAGCGTGTCCGCCAGCGTGGCAAGTTCGCTGGCAGCAGTGGCGCGAAAATCAGAGCGCTCATAAATCGTGAAACCTGCACATGCCAGACCGAGCGCCATCACGGTCGAGGAAAGAAGCAGCAACGCGAGCTTGCGACGAATCGGAAGATTTTTAACCGTCATTTTTTACCTGCTTCCGATGGCTCAATGACCGTCTGGGCAAGGAGCAGCAGTTGCGAGCTGATCGTCAGATGTGCCTGCTCTGCCGCCCTGCGATTGATCGAAAAACGAATCTTATTCCCCTCCATCAGAAATTGGATCATCCCGCCTGCATCCAGAAAATCATCCGTCTCGCCTACCGTTAAAATCGGCGCATTCCCCAGACTCGCCAATACATCCTTCAGATGCCCTCCCTCATCCTGACCAACAAAGAGCATCGTGCATTCCCTGATTTGTTCGCTCCGTACATGTCGAATGTGAATCATTCGAGAACCAATCTTCTTTTGCGCCATCGTGCTTTCCAGATCGCCCTGAAAGGGATCTTCGCCCACCGTACAGAGCACAAAAGAATTGGAGGCATCGCCTGGAACGTTCGAAGGCCAACTTACAAGCTGGGCAAAATGGAACAGGAATGCGGCCTTCACGCGATACTCATCTTGCGTGGACTGGGCACGCCCTTTCGTTGCGCCCAGCAGGATCGCAATCATTGCGAGCAACACACATAACCTCAATGCGAGTTGAGAAGTCCGCGAGATCGCGAAGCCTCCGATGCGCGCTCGTTCCCGTATGTTCCCAGTGAAGTTGATCCCATTGCTCACGAACATGCCCCTGCTCAATACTGCCAACGCAATTTCAGATAAGCGCCGCGCGTGACCAACGTGGGCGCAACGGAAATATCTCCCCCCAGGTATTCGAGGTGCCTGCCTTTCAGGAGATTCTCCCCAGCAAGAGTGAAGGAAAAATGCTTCGTTGCTCGCCAGTTCAGATTGCTATCCACCTGCGTGTAGGACGGAACCTGAACTGCGGGCAGTCGCCCAACAAAATAAGCCGCAGTATTCCACTCCCATCTCTCTGGCAGATCGACGCGAGAACGTAACTGCGCTTGCTGATTTGGGCTTCCGCCATTTGTTGCCGCAGCCGTGGTCGTGTCATGACTGGTCGCAGCCGCATGTATGTGCATGCTCAGACAGGAATAGCCCGGACTCAAGCTCCAGCGCTTGATTACCTGCCAATTTGCGAATACTTCCCCACCGTAGGTGTCCCCTTGCAGCAGGTTGCCGAAGGTCTCCGGCACCACCAAATATGGCGGGGAGGATCCCTGCTGCAAATACGGCGCCCCTGGCTCATAGGATGCCAACTGTCGATAGCTGTTGAAATATGCAGCCGCATCCACAGAAAAATTGTGCGTCATCTGCATTCGCCCTCCCGCTTCGACAGCGTGCAGGTTTTCATTCTGGAACTTTGGATTTCCAAAGACCTTGAGAAGGATGGGAGGCCCGTTCGGATTGGGGAGGGCTTCAAAGTCTAACCGGAGTCCGGTATCTGTCCTCGCGGGCGTTCGTTCCGCCTGAGAAACGGCAGCCCATACCATGCTCCGGACTGTCACCTTCCAACTCACGCGAGCGCTTGGCTCAAGCCCGAATCCCGTAAAGTAATTGTGTTCAATCTTGCTGCCAACACTCACATGAACCCGATCCGAGACGAGCGCGATTTCATCCTGCGCAAAGAAACTAAAGAACTGGGTGGTAAGGGATGCAGGGACGAAGCTATAGCGCAGCCCAAGCGCGGTTCGATCAGAATCCAGACGGTAGCCCGCCCCCCACACAATATCCTGACGCCGCCCCCAGTGGAGGTGGTTTTCAAACTCCAGCGCAAAGGTATTTAACCCCAGGCCATAGGTCGTATCGCCGCGATTGCTGTGCATAAAATACGTTTGCAGGGAAGTATTGGAATGGAGAGAGAAGGCATGGTTCCATCGCGAAAGCACGTTCCACCCTGAAAGGCGATCCTCCGCCAGCAGCGTGCCATTGACCGGAGGAACGATGGAAATCACGGCTACTTCCTCTTCTCCAGCCGATCCATTGTGTACTCCGCCCTGCACCGTAACTGTGTCCTTCGTTGATGGGCTGGTATCCAGATGAAATGTGCCGTTGATCAGGTGCCATTCATCATGTCCATTGCTACCATTCACATTCGGCAAGTGATTGTTGACCAAGCCATCCACAGAAAGACGGTAGTAGGAACTGGCACCCAATCGACTGCCGTACCGGATCACCCCAAGCCCTAAATGTGGATCTCCACCCGCCATGACGAGCATCTTTCCTTGGGTATCTCTAGCCGCCTTGGTGGTAATGTTGATGACTCCATTGACGGCATTGGCCCCCCAGATGGTGGCGCCAGGGCCTCGAATCACCTCGATGCGCTCAATTGTTTCCAGTGGAACATCCTGCGTATCCCAGAACACTCCGGAGAACAGAGGCGAGTAGACCGTCCGACCATCCACCAGCACCAGCAGCTTGTTGGAATCCTGGCCATTGAACCCGCGAGCGCTGATGGCCCAGGTGCTCGCATTGATCTGCGCCACCTGGAGTCCGGGAACCATCCGCAACAGGCCGGGGATGCTGGTCGCGCTTGATCGACGAATATCATCCTCCGTAATGACAAAGACCGCAGAGGCTGTCTGCGATAACTTTTCCTCTTTCTTGGAGACAGATGTCACCTCGATATTCATAAGATCGGCAAGACTCTGTTTCGTCAGATCATCGTTGTTCTTCTGCGCCCAGATGGGTATCGGCAGACAACAGCCCAGCGCAACCAGCGTAAGCCAAAAGCGTCCTAAGCTCTTCATAAATCTCCTCAATCGCCATCCCCGGCCCTTGTGTACACAGCTATAACTTGTGCACAGCTATAACGGCTGGCGCGCATTCACGGCAACTGGTTGCTGTATCGGCAATAGGATTGTTGGTCAATAAGCCAACGAGGCAGTAAGACAAAGTGTGCGTTTCAGAATGGTCGTGACGCTGTGCAACCCTCAGCAGAGCGCAGAAGAGTCGATGCCCGTCTGCGCTGTTGGGCCTATTGGTGGAACGGGTCGATGGCGGCTTCCACAACGGGATCGTCGTAGCTGGCGAACGGTTCACGTCACGTTCTACATCCCATCGGCAAAAACAGGCCAAGGCGTGAAGTTTCCAGGCTCCTCAGATTATTGATTGGGAATTGGATGTTTGGTGGACGCGGAAGGAATCGAACCTTCAACCTGTCGATTAAGAGTCGAATGCTCTGCCAGTTGAGCTACGCGTCCAGGACGGGTATGTAGACGAAACACGAAAGCAAGTGTTTCTGATGGATGACGAGCATCAGGATATCACAAATGGTTGTCTCCTCGTTGTAGCGTCCCGCGAGGAAGGAACCCGCCATTGCCGCATGGAAATCCATCCAATGCCCGATGGATGAATTTGCCTGCAAAAACTGTTCTCTGTATAAAGATGTACGCGGATGTTTTTCTACTTTACTTCCCTTCCTGAAATTCAGTGGAGATTTTTTTATGGTTAGACACTTGCCCTCTCGCATCCTGTGCTTTTTGCGCGCGCCTCTGTCCGGCTCGTCGCTGTTCGGCCTGTGCGCCCTCCTGTGGATGAGCGCCTGCCTTGCTCCGTTGGCTGCGGGACAGACTCAAACTCCGCTCCCGGCCTACAAAAATCCGAATTTGCCCATCGCGCAGCGCGTGGACGATCTGGTGGGACGCATGACGCTCAAAGAAAAAGTCTCCCAGATGCAGGATGATGCTGCGGCCATCCCGCGCCTGGGCATTCCCGACTACCAATGGTGGAATGAAGGGCTGCATGGTGTTGCGCGCGCCGGACATGCCACGGTCTTTCCCCAGGCCATTGGCATGGCGGCCACCTGGGATACGGGCTTGGTGCATCGCGAGGCGGACATCATCTCCACGGAGGCGCGCGCGCATTATGCCGCCGCGCAAATGGAAGGCAATCACCACATATATTTTGGACTTACCTTCTGGTCGCCCAACGTCAATATTTTTCGCGATCCCCGCTGGGGACGCGGGCAGGAGACCTATGGCGAAGACCCATATCTGACCTCCCGTCTGGGTGTCGCGTTTGTGAAGGGCTTGCAGGGCGATGATCCAAAGTATCTGAAGGTCGTCAGTACGCCGAAGCACTTTGATGTTCACAGCGGGCCGGAATCCAAACGCCATCGCTTCAATGTGAACGTATCGCCGCACGATCTGGAAGACACGTATCTGCCAGCCTTTCGCGCCACGGTGATGGAGGGTCATGCGGATTCTGTCATGTGCGCTTACAACTCCATTGACGGTGAGCCTGCCTGCGCCAATACCATGTTGTTGCAGGAGACCCTGCGCCATGACTGGAATTTTCGGGGCTATGTTGTCTCTGACTGCTGGGCGATTGCCGACATTGCGGGAGGCCACAAATACACGGCGAACATTGAGCAGGCTGCCGTCGTTGCGGTACGCGCCGGAACTGATCTGAGCTGTGGCCCGGAGTATGCCACGCTGGTGCAGGCGGTGCGAGATCGGCTGATCTCGCAAAAGGAAATTGACACCTCCGTCAAGCGGCTGATGACGGCGCGCTTCCGGCTGGGCATGTTCGATCCGCCGTCCGATGTGCGCTGGGCCAGCATTCCGCCCACGGATAATGACACTCCGGCGCACGGCGCTGTGGCGTTGCAGGCGGCGCGGGAGTCGATGGTGCTGTTGAAAAACGCGGACAGCACCCTGCCGCTTGCGTCTTCGGCGCATACCATCGCCGTGATTGGCCCGAATGCCGCCTCTCTGACGGCGCTCCAAGGCAACTATCACGGGCAGGCATCCCATCCCGTAACTCCCTACGCGGGGATGCGCGCGTACTTTGAAAAGCGCGGGACGAAGATTCTGTATTCGCAAGGCGCGCCTTACACGCCGGAGATGATGTTGCCGGTTCCGCCCAGCGCCTTTCACACATCCGCCGCCAAACACGCCCCCCTGGGGCTGAAGGTGGAGTATTTCGCTGGCAGCGATCTCCACCAGACTCCCGTGGCGACCGGGAGCGCGGACTACATTGATACCGATTGGGAGGCAGCCGCGCCGGTCGCGCAACTGGAAGACTCGCGCAACCTGTTCAGCGCGCGCTACAGCGGAACCATCGCCGTTCCTGCGGCGGGGGATTACACCTTTCACCTTAGGCTGGCGGGTTGTTTCCCCTGTCAGGATAGTGAAATCTATCGCGTCTATATCGACGGCAAAAAAGTCGCCGACCGGGTCGTCACGGAGCGCCGATTCAACCGCGCAAATGGAAACGGCTTCCAGGTTCACTTTGCCGACACCAAGCCACACGCCTTTCGCCTGGAGTACACGCACGCCTCGCCGCTTTTTGCCGCCGGATTGACCTTTGAATGGCAGCCTCCCGTGGACGCGCTGCGCCAACAGGCGGTGCAAGCAGCGCAAAAATCCGATGTTGTGGTCGCCTTTGTTGGACTCTCGCCACATCTGGAAGGCGAGGAGATGTCGGTGCATATTCCGGGATTTTCCGGCGGGGATCGCACGGATATCGCGCTGCCGCCTGTGCAACAGCAGTTGCTGGAGGCGCTGGCCGGAACCGGCAAGCCGCTGGTGGTGGTGTTGATGAATGGCTCCGCGCTGGCCGTTGATTGGGCGCAGCAACATGCTGCCGCTATTCTGGAAGCCTGGTATCCGGGCCAGGCCGGAGGCACGGCCATTGCGGAGACGCTGGCCGGGGAGAACAATCCCGCAGGCCGTCTGCCAGTGACGTTCTACGCCTCGGTCAATCAACTGCCGCCGTTTGAGGATTACTCGATGGCCAATCGAACCTATCGCTACTTCCACGGCACGCCGCTCTACGGCTTTGGCTATGGATTGAGCTATGCGAGCTTTGCCTATCGAGATATAAAGCTCTCTGCGCAGAACGTACACGCGGGCGATACGCTGACCGTCGAGGCAGACGTGCGGAACACATCGAACATAGCAGGCGATGAAGTGGCCGAGCTATATCTGAAAGCTCCGGCCTCGCCGACAGCGCCGCTGCAAGCGTTGGCAGGCTTTCAGCGCGTACATCTCGCTGCGGGTGAGAGCAGGCATCTCATCTTTACGCTACATCCGCGCCAGTTGAGCCAGGTGACAGCGGCGGGCGCGCATGTTGTGCTGCCCGGCAACTACGGCATCTATATAGGTGGCAGCCAGCCAGAAACAAATGGTAGCGGCGTTCACGCTTCGTTCCAGATTGCGGGAACGCTCATGTTGCCCCGGTAAGGGAGAAGAGCTTGTGCAACATCAAGTACGAGAGCCATTGGACGGTACCTTGACAGTTGCGCGCGCGGGCAAGGCACGCGCTCTTTTTCTGGATCGCGATGGCGTGGTTAATGAAGAGATTGGATACTTGTCGCGCCCGGAGCAGGTGCGGTTTATGCCCGGAGTCTTCGACCTGTGCCGCAGGGCGCAGGCGCTGGGATATCGACTGATCGTGGTAACGAATCAGGCAGGGATTGCGCGCGGCTTCTACACGGAAGAGGATTTCCACGCGCTGACGCGCTGGATGACAGCGGAGTTTGCCCGCGAGGGCACGCGGCTGGATCGCGTTTACTTCTGCCCGCATCATCCAGAGCATGGCATCGGCGCGTATCGAAAGGAATGCCCGGATCGCAAGCCGAATCCAGGGATGTTGCGCCGCGCAGCGAAGGATTTTTCTCTCGACTTGGCGCAATCCATTTTGATTGGCGACCGCTGCTCGGATATCGCAGCGGGCGAGGCGGCGGGCATCGGAACACTGTTGCTGCTGGAGGGAGTCGAAGCGGAACCCTGTATGCACGCAGAGCGCTATCATCGCATTGTGAGCTTGCAGGAAGCTCTCGAACGGCTTGTGCCGTAGCGTTGCATCTCTATGGAAACTCTTCGTAATTCGATTGCAACGCTCGCCCATCAGATTCTTGCTGGCCTGGACGATCCAGATCGCGTGGTGGCGGCATGGCCACTGGCTGCGGGCCACGCCGTTGCCAAACGCACGCGGGCCGTCTCGTTTGCGGATCGAAATTTGACCGTAGCCGTTTCCGACAAGGCATGGCAGCAGCAGTTGGCCTCGTTGCGTCCGCAGTTGCGCACGCGCCTGACGCGCCTCACCGGGGTCGCCGTGGCCGATATACTGTTCTTTGTGGAAACGCAACGGCGTGGGCCGAACGCAGGCTAAGGAAGCTCTGCACAAGTCGGAACTTTGAAGGGGCGGGACTTCAGTCCCGCCGTAAGTATCTAAAATGAGAGCGGGCTTTAGCCCCTGAGGGACAGCCGTGGAACTTGATCAGAGCTTCCCTAAGGCCTGCCTGACCAGAGATTGAGGACGACAGAAATGAATCCATCGCATTCATCGGACACATCGAAAACGATCACGCTGGAAGATGTGCGCCGCGTGGCGGAGCTGGCCAGTCTGGAGCTGACCGCCGAGGAAGAAACGCACATGCAGCGCGACTTGGCTGCCATTCTTGGACAGGTGGCGCAGCTCAATCAACTGGATACGACAGAGATTCCGCCAATGGCGCAGGTAAGCGAGATTCTGGGCCAGCACGCGGGCGCACACACACAGGCGCTGCGGGCCGATGTGCCACGCGCCTCTCTGGAACGCGCTGCGGCGTTGTCCTCGGCCCCCGATACTGATGGAATCTATTTCAAAGTTCCCAAAGTAATTGAGCGCTAATTCAGCAGGCAGAAAGTAATCCATGACGACCGCAATGACGAAGACCGCAATGACAATTGACGATGCCCGGCAGGCGATTGCCAGCGGCAAGACCAAGGCCACGACGCTGGCCGAATCTTTTTACCAGACCATTGCCGCAGAAGACCCAAAGATCAACGCCTGGCTCTCACTGAGCCGGGAGCGCGCGCTGCAACAGGCGGCGCGTGTGGACGCGATGGTTACGCGCGGCGATGCGCTGCCTGCGCTGGCTGGGGTGCCCATCGGCATCAAAGACGTGCTGACCATGCAGGGCGCGCCCGCCACGGCAGGATCGAAGATTCTGGAAGGCTATCAGCCTCCGTATGATGCCACGGCGGTGGCGCGACTGGAGTCTGCCGGAGCCGTGCTGCTGGGCAAGCTGAATTGCGACGAGTTCGCAATGGGTTCCTCAAATGAAAACTCCGCGTATGGGCCGGTGCATAATCCGCGCGCGCTGGATCGCGTTCCGGGTGGGTCGAGTGGTGGCTCCGCAGCCGCCGTGGCCGCAGGAATGGCCGTGGCCACGCTGGGTACAGATACCGGCGGCTCCATCCGCCAGCCGGCATCTTTTTGTGGCGTGGTGGGAATGCTGCCGACCTATGGACGAATCTCCCGCTACGGCCTGATTGCCTTTGCCTCCTCGCTGGATCGCGTGGGGCCGTTCACGCATACGGTGCGCGACGCGGCAACGTTGCTGGGTGTGCTGGCCGGGCACGATCCGATGGATGCAACCTCCTCGCCTGTGCCGGTGCCGGATTACACTGCCGATCTGAACAAGCCCGTGAAGGGGCTGCGCGTCGGCGTGCCCAGGGAGTATTTTGCCGAGGGTCTCGATGCGGAGGTGCGCGCCGCTATTGAGAAAACTCTCGATCAACTCCGCGCCGCCGGATGCACGCTGCACAATATCTCCCTGCCGCATACGCAGTACGCGATTCCAACGTATTATGTGTTGGCGACGGCGGAGGCCAGCTCCAATCTGGCGCGTTTTGATGGCGTGCGCTACGGCTATCGAGCGCCGCAGGCAGATTCCTTGAACGCCATGTATCGGCGCACCCGCGATGGCGGCTTTGGCGCGGAGGTGAAGCGCCGCATTTTGCTGGGCACCTACGTGTTGAGCGCGGGATATTACGATGCCTATTATCGCAAGGCGCAGCAGGTGCGGATGCTGTTGACACGCGACTACCTGCAAGCCTTCAGCGAAGTGGATGTGCTGTTAACGCCGACCGCGCCGACTCCGGCCTTTCGCTTGGGCGAGAAGACAGACGATCCGCTGGCCATGTATCTGGCCGACATTTATACCGTCACGGCAAATCTGGCGGGCATCTGCGGCATCTCCGTACCCTGCGGCATCTCCAAAACAGGGCTGCCGATTGGCGCGCAGGTTCTTGGCAGGCATTTCGACGAGGCCACGATTCTGCGCGTCGCGCAAGCCATCGAATCCGCATAGACGCGGGCAGCCGAGGGTCTCACTGCAAAATTGGGATCCCGGCGATTCTTGCCTGCCACTCCTTCGGGCCAGTCTGATGAACGGAAGTTCCCTGGCTATCGACGGCGACGGTGACGGGCATGTCCTTCACGTCGAATTCGTAAATCGCCTCCATGCCTAAATCTGCAAAGGCCAGCACGCGCGCGGCGCGAATCGCCTTCGAGACCAGATAGGCCGCTCCGCCGACGGCCATCAGGTAGACCGCCTTGTTGTCGCGAATCGCAGCAATCGCCACTTCGCCGCGCTCAGCCTTGCCCACCATGCCCAACAGTCCGGTTTGCTCCAGCATCGGGCGCGTGAACTTGTCCATGCGCGTGGCCGTGGTGGGGCCAGCCGGGCCAACCACCTCATCGCGCACCGGATCGACCGGGCCGACGTAATAGATAAAGCGATTTGTAAAATCGACGGGCAGCGTTTCGCCACGGGAGAGCATGTCCGTCATGCGCTTGTGGGCGGCATCGCGCCCGGTGAGCAGCTTGCCGTTCAGCAGCAGCACTTCTCCGGGGTGCCAGGTCGCAACCTCGGCGCGGGTGACGGTGTTCAGATCAACGCGCCGCGCTGCGGAGACATCGTGCGTCAGCTTGGGCCAGTCGTCCAGCGAGGGCGGCTCCAGCACCGCAGGGCCACTGCCGTCCAGCACAAAGTGCGCGTGGCGCGTGGCGGCGCAGTTGGGGATCATCGCCACGGGAAGATTCGCCGCGTGCGTCGGGTAATCGAGAATTTTTACATCGAGTACCGTGGTCAGCCCGCCCAATCCCTGCGCGCCAATGCCGAGCCGATTCACCTTGTCGTAAATCTCCAGCCGCAGTTCTTCTAAAGGATTCGCCGCCCCGCGCACAATCAAATCCTGCATGTCGATTGGCTCCATCAGCGACTCTTTGGCCAGCAGCATGGCCTTTTCCGCCGTGCCGCCGATGCCGATGCCGAGCATTCCCGGCGGGCACCAACCCGCGCCCATCGTGGGAACGGTCTTGAGCACCCACTCCACAATGGAGTCCGACGGGTTCAGCATCACGAACTTCGACTTCGCCTCCGAGCCGCCGCCCTTGGCCGCGACGATGATCTCGACATTGCCGCCCTTGACCAGAGAGATGTTCACCACGGCGGGCGTATTGTCTTTGGTGTTTTTGCGCGCTCCAGCAGGATCGGTCAGCACGGAGGCGCGCAGCTTGTTGTCCGGGTGCAGATAGGCGCGGCGCACGCCTGCATTCACCATCTCGTCTACGGTCAGGTTGGTTTTGTCCCAGCGCGCCTCCATGCCGATCTTGAGAAAGACGCTGACGATGCCCGTGTCCTGGCAGATGGGACGATGACCCTCGGCGCACATGCGGGAGTTGATGAGAATCTGCGCCATCGCGTCCTTGGCTGCGGGCGATTGCTCCAGCTCGTAGGCGCGGGCCAGGTTGGTGATGTAATCGACAGGGTGATAGTAGGAGATGTATTGCAGCGCGTCGGCAACGCTCTGGATCAGGTCGTCCTGCCGGATGATGGCCATGATGTTGGGTTTTCCCTCGAAGAAGAAGATCGGAACCCTCGATTTTAGGCGCGCAGGGGAGGCGCTGTCATGCTGGCTTGTATGGAATGTTAGGTGTTTAGTCCCGGCAATTGATGGTGCATACTTTTCCAGAGGATGGAAGGAGGCACTATGGGACAGGTTCTACACCGGAGCGCCACGACGACAGAGGCGGTTCGTCGAGCGATACAACGGAGTCAAGAGAGCATGAGGGCATTGCCGCGAGAGAGACGCAGACGTAACAACAAGGATCGTCGTGCCCGCCTGTCTCCACAAAAATCCTGTTCTCCCGAACGAACTCGGTAGAGCGGCTGCGTTTCTTTGAATCCACCCACCCGATGAAGAATTCAGAGGACAAGGAAACTCAATTCTCAGCCGACATTCTCTGGATTCTTCACTTCCGTTGGTCGCTCAGAATGACTCTTTCATTTTTCACGAGGAGTCATTCTGAGGAGCGCAGCAGAGCCTGCCCTGAGCGGGGTCGAAGGGAAGAATCCAGACGGTATGGGCTGTGTCGATGCAGCCGGGATTCTCTGGATTCTTCGCTTCCGTTGGCCGCTCAGAATGACTCTTTCATTTTTCACGAGGGGTCATTCTGAGGAGCGTAGCGACGAAGAATCCAGAAGGTAATGGCTGGATCGATGCAGCCGGGATTCTCTGGATTCTTCACTCCCGTTGGTCGCTCAGAATGACTCTGCCTTGGGGGTGTTTGACTACGCCATGCGTTCTTTGCGGTTACTATGGGAATGAAAATCCCAGGTCTCAAAAGCGAGACCTGGGGCACCCGACGGATGCAGCTAGACTACATGAACTGATGGAGTCAGTAATGACCGCATATTCCCAAAAGACTGTAGGGGATCTGCTCAAAATAGCAGACACTTCTCCGGGTATCGAAGACTCCGTGCATGCACTGCGCGTTGCGGAGATCAAGAATTCAATTCGTGCGAACGAGCTTAATGAAAAGCTTCTTGACTGCAACGATAGGGCATGTCAAATCGCTGCAAGACAGTTGGCCGCCAGCGAGAGTGCAAATACTCTCTCCACTGAACTCTTGAAAAGTAATCAACATTCGAGTGAAATTGCGGAGAAGAATGCCAGCGCCCTTAATGGGGCAACCAAGGAACTTGCAAAATCAACCAGTGGACTGAATCGCGCAACATGGATACTGGCGATCTTCACTGGAATCCAAGTTGTCCTTGCCATTGTGAATATCTACCTCACAATCCATAGCAAATGTCCTTGAGGAAGAACTGCACAAGAACTAGAGCGTTTTCAGTTCAAATGGCAACAAAACTATACTATCGGGTGCCCCATCCTAGCCGCGTTCTTTGCGGCTAGGGTGGGAGAGGTTCGTTTACCGTCCTGCCAAATTGCTCGTTGCTTCCATGACGATCGGCACCTGCTCGACAATCTCCACATTAAAGCCCTGGAGCGCGGGCACATGCGTGGGTGTGTTGGAGAGCAGGCGAATCTTGCGAATCTGCAAGTCCGACAAAATCTGGCCGCCCAGTCCCACCTGACGCAGCGTGCGCTGCTGGCGCTCGGCATGGCCTTCGCGCTCGCGCAGGTCGCGATGGAAAATCAGCCGATGCAGCGGCTCCGTCTGATCCACGCCAAAGCCCTTGCTGGTATTGTGCAGATAGATCAACGCACCGCGTCCCGCCTCGGCAATCATGCGCAGCGAGTTCTGCATCAGCGCGTGGCAGTCGCAGAGCGTCGTGCCAAAGACATCCCCGGCCAGGCAGTGCGTATGCACGCGGACAAGAATCGGTTCCTCCGCCTGCGCCACCTCGCCGCGCACCAGCGCAATGTGACTTTCGCCGCCTTCGACCTCGCTCTCGTAGGCGATCATGCGGAACTCTCCAAAGGGCGTGGGCAACATGGACTCCGCCACGCGATGAATGTACCGCTCGTTTTGCAGGCGATAGCGGATCAACTCCGCGACGGTGAGCATCTTCATGCCATGCGTCTGGCAGAACTCCACCAGGTCGGGAACGCGGGCCATGCTGCCGTCATCTTTCATGATTTCGCAGATGATGCCTGCCGGAATCAGTCCGGCCATGCGCGCCAGATCGACAGATGCCTCGGTCTGTCCGGCGCGAACCAGAACACCGCCGCGCCGGGCGCGTAGAGGAAAGATATGTCCGGGCCGGGCAAGATCGGCTGCCGTGGATCGAGAATCGATTGCCACGCGGATCGTATGCGCGCGGTCATGCGCGGAGATTCCCGTCGTCACCCCTTCGCGGGCTTCGATGCTCTCCGTAAACGCCGTGCCAAAGCGCGAGGTGTTTTCCTCCGTCATGGGGCGCAGGCGCAGATGGTCGGCCCGTTCTTCCGTAAGCGCGAGGCAAATCAGTCCGCGTCCAAAACGAGCCATAAAGTTGATGGCCTCCGGCGTCACAAACTCAGCCGCCAGGGTCAGGTCGCCCTCGTTTTCGCGATCCTCATCATCGACCACCACGATCATGCGTCCGGCGCACACATCCTTGAGCGCCGTCGCCACATCCACGAAGATATTCTGCGTACCCATTCAGATTGATTGTACTTGGGTTGCGGCTGGCGGCGATGGTGGCTGGTGGCAGCGGAAGTTCCTGTTCGTCGCCGTGGCGTCTCCCGCAAAGAACAACGCCACTCCGCAGTGGAGTGGCGTCGTCTGCATGACTGCATTCCCATCGAAATCAGAGCGTGGACTCGATCTCAAATCCCCAGCCTTCCAGCAGCGTTTCTGGAATATATTTTGAATTTTTATTCCGGCGCGCCCATTCCCGCAGACGCGTGGAGCGAAGGTATTGATCGGGCGTTAATTTGAACTCCTTCACCACCTGCTCGAAGGACGTAACCGTAGGCACAACCGGGCCGATAGGTTCCGGTTTCCCCCAATTCGGATTGCCGCGACGCTTTGCCATGTGTATGCTGTTCCTTTTGTTTGATCTGCGCTCAACTGCGATGTCGGTTTGATGGGTATGTCTGCTGAGCAATGCTTCGTATGGCCCCCGCATGTAGGCAACCCACTGGGGCCAGACACCTCCCATTTTACGAAGTTTTTATTCTAAAATCAATAGCAAGAACGCCATTTCTGGATGGTTTTCTCTTGCGCCCAGACCTGCTACATCGCCCAAGCCACGAATATATACCATTGAAATCAATAACTTGACCATGCCGATGCCGATGCTTGGAGTGCATCAATGGCCGTGGCCATGCATCAGGCCGAGCAGGAGCTTGCTTGCGCCTCGCCAGAATATCTGCACGCCAATGGCTAAAAGCAAAAAGGAGATGATGCGCAGAATTCCATGCGTGGTTTGGGGAGAAATCTTACGGGTAATCGTAGGCGCATAGGCGTAGGAAAAATAAACCATCACGCACAGAACAAGAATCGCGGCGAACAAACCTAACTGACTGAAAACATTATCCAACAGGGTGGTTTGCTTCGCGTGCGCGGCCAGCGCCAGCATGACCACCACGGTTCCTGGGCCTGCCGTGATGGGAAAGGTGAATGGATAAAAGACGCGGGCATCCAGCGCCGCCGAGGTGTGCAGTGGCTGCTCTGGCAGCTCCGTAGCGGCGCGATCCGGCTCATTGAGCAGCTTCCAGCCCATTGAGGCAATCACCAAGCCCCCGGCGACCTCGACAACCGGAAGCGAGACTCCGAAGAAGGTGAGGATGAAGGAGCCGACAAAATCGACGGTGAGCAAAAACAGCACCGTTATCAGTGCAATTTTTCGCGCCAATCTTTTGTAGACGGCATGTTCCACCGGCCCCACCATGCCCAGAAAGATCAGTGCGGAGCCTACAGGATTGATAAGCGGAAAAAGTGTGCTGAAACCGATGGATAAATAACTGAAAAAATCATACATAGTCGATGAATCCGCCCCGGCCATAATTCGGGCGCAAAAATAGCCGCGCCCCGCTCTTTGGATGCAGCCTGCTCCTACTATGATATCGAAGAGCGCGATACAATTTCTGCAACGCGGACAATCCTTCTTCATGCGAATCATAAATTTTCTGTTTGGCCGGCCCCTCGCAACCTCGGAAGATCGAGCGGAACACGTTGGCCCCTCTGCGGGCATTCCCATCTTTGGGCTGGATGCGCTCAGTTCTGCGGCATACGGGCCGGAAGCGGCGCTAACGCTGCTGATTCCGCTGGGATTGGTGGGCGTTCATTATATTGTTCCGGTCACGGCGGCGATTCTGCTGCTGCTGACCATCGTGTATTTTTCTTATCGGCAGACCATTGATGCCTACCCAAACGGCGGCGGATCGTACACCGTCGCGACAGAAAATCTTGGGGACAATGCAGGATTGCTGGCCGCCGCCGCGCTGATGATTGACTACGTGCTGACCGCCGCCGTGGGCATTTCCGCGGGCGTGGGCGCGCTCATCTCCGCCGTGCCGTCGTTGCAGCCGCATACACTCGGCCTGTGCCTGGGGATTCTCGCGCTGCTAACCGTAATCAACCTGCGCGGAGTTCACGACACCGGCGTGGCGTTTCTCATCCCGACCTATTTATTTGTCGGCACGCTGTTGATCGTGATTGGAGTGGGCATCTTCCACGCCATTGCCAGCGGCGGACATCCGGCTCCGGTGATTGCGCCGCCAGTGCTGCCGCCAGCCACGGCGGTACTCACGCTCTGGCTGCTGCTCAAGGTCTTCGCCAGCGGCTGCACGGCCATGACGGGCGTGGAGGCGGTCAGCAATGGAGTTACGGCCTTCCGCGATCCCACAACAAAGAACGCCAAACGGACACTGACCATCATTATATTTTTGCTGATCGTGTTGCTGGCTGGAATCGCGATGCTCTGCCGCGCCTACAGCATTGGAGCCACGGATCCGACGAGCATCCACTACCAGAGCGTGCTCTCCCAACTGACGCTGGCCGTGATGGGCAAAGGTATTTTTTACGATGTAACGATTGCCTCCATCCTGCTGGTTCTTTCGCTCTCGGCCAACACCGCGTTTGCAGATTTCCCCCGGCTCACCCGCGCCATTGCGCTGCGCAACTATCTGCCCCACGTCTTTGTTCTGCGCGGAAGGCGGCTGCTGTATTCCTTTGGCATCTTCGCGCTGGTGTTTCTGACTGCGACCCTGCTGATTATTTTCCGGGGCATCACTGATCGACTGATCCCGCTCTACGCGATTGGCGCGTTCCTTGCGTTTACGCTCTCCCAGGCGGGCATGGTGATGCACTGGCGCAGACATCCCGCTCCCGGCAGCCGGGGACGCATGTTCGTCAACGGCTTCGGCGCGGTGGCAACCGGCATCACCTCCGCAGTGGTTCTCGTCGCAAAGTTTGTGGAAGGCGCGTGGATCACGGCGCTTCTGATTCCATCCATGATCCTGCTCATGTACGCCGTGCGCCGCCATTACGACCGGGTCGCCAAGCTGACCGAAAACGATGCGCCGCTCTCGATTGGCGAGAGGATCGCGCCCATCGTAGTGATGCCAATCGACCACTGGAGCCGAATCGCGGAAAAAGGGATGCAGTTTGCGCTTTCTATTTCGCAGGAAATTCAGGTCGTCCACGTTTCGTCCGAGGAAGACTCGCCAACCATGCGCCAGGAGTGGGAGCAGAAGGTCGCCGCGCCACTCCGCGCCGCCCATCTTCCCGTACCGAAATTGACCTTGCTGCGTTCGCCCTATCGGTTCATCGTCGCGCCCATCGTGCAGTATGTCCTCGACCTGGAGGCGCAACATCCAACGCGCACCATCGCCATTCTTGTCCCGGAGCTGGTGGTGCAACGTTGGTATCAAAATCTTCTCCACAACCAGCGCGCAGGATTGCTGAAGATTGCCCTGCTGCTCAAGGGAAATCGCAGAATACTGGTTATCAACATTCCCTGGTACCTGGACAAGCCAAAATAAAGCGGAAGTGCGCCTTTTATGCGATCCGATGATTCTAAATATGCCGATCACGGACTCGCCAACTACCCTCCAGAAGGGAGCAACTAACGAGCAATGGGTGCTGGAATTGATCTTCGGAATCTGGCGGCCACGAAAGCGTCTGCAACAGTGCGGGAGAGTGTTCTCGTGGCAATGTGAACACGAACACCGCAGAGAGTTCTCTTGCCTTGGTAAAGCGTGGCATCATGTGGGTGTACCGCAATGTCAGCAAGGAATATCTCCACCGTCACCTATGGCAATTTGATCTCGTCTGGAATGGGCGTAAACTCAACGGTGGAGAGCGCACCGCTTTGGCGATTCAGTCCGCCGAAGGCGAGCGCATGATGTACAGGATGCCAGCATGAAACAGAACGGGCTATGGACACCGACTATAGCAGAATCATTCGACCCAAATGCTGAGGCCGTCGTGCTTGCGGGTAATTCCGAAGAAACACTAAAGATGCTGCCTCGTGGTTCTATGAAACTTATCATTACCTCGCCGCCGTACAACATCGGCAAGGCCTACGAGAGACCCGCTGCCCTATCGGAATATCTGAAAAACCTCACACCAATCGTGGATCAACTGATTCGCGTACTGGCAGAGGACGGCTCGCTCTGTTGGCAGGTTGGGAACTATGTAGAGAACTCCGAAATTTTCCCGCTTGATATTTTCTACTACCCCTACTTCAAAGAACGTGGACTAAAACTTCGCAATCGTATCGTCTGGTACTTTGACCACGGGCTGCACGCCAGCAAACGATTCTCTGGCCGCTATGAAGTGCTGCTTTGGTTTACGAAGAGCGACGAATACACCTTCAACTTGGATAGCGTTCGGGTTCCATCTAAGTACCCTGGAAAGACCAATTACAAGCCCGGCAAGGACTATGGCAAACCCAGCGGCAATCCGTTAGGGAAGAATCCGTCAGACATTTGGAAGCTAATACAACATGAATGGGAGCAGGGCCTCTGGTGCATCCCCAACGTCAAAGCAAATCATCCTGAAAAGACAATCCACCCGTGTCAGTTCCCGATTGAACTGGTGGAGCGTTGTGTACTCGCCTTGACGAATCCAGGCGACTGGGTTCTGGATCCGTTCTCAGGTGTGGGATCAGCTATCCTTGCCGCTGTAAGGCGTGGGCGAAAAGGCATAGGGTGTGAACGTGAGGAGCAGTACAGCCAAATTGCCCACCAGCGGATCATGGATTTTTACAATGGCAGCTTGGGTTATCGGCCTCTAGGGAAGCAGATACATCAACCCACCGGACGTGAGAAAGTTAGTCAGGTTCCGCTAGAGTGGTCAGAGAGAAAGGTTACGCTTTGAGGATTGCAGGCATCTATTCGTTCAACGGAGGAGAAGAGGCAGTCACGCGGCTCTATCCCAACTTACTGTCTGAAGTGAAAAAGGCTATCAAGTCAGTGGATGCTAGTAAACACAAAACGAAAGAGAGCACTGAGAAGACTATGCGCGGACGGATGCTCTTCGCGCCAAAGTCGCTCAACAAGGCTTTCAAGGCGGCGTTCGCCAAGGAAGGTGGCTGGACTCCCATCCGCGTGCCATGCACATACACCACAGACCACTATCGTCCCGGCTATCAATTCAAGGTTGGGAACAAAGGTGCGTTCCGGGAGATGGATTTCGTCAAAAATGGCCTCGGAATCGAAGTGCAGTTCGGCAAGTATGCGTTTATGGTTTACAACGTCTGCGCGAAGATGACCATCTTTCACAATCTTGGCCACATCAACCACGGAATTGAGATCGTTCCCGTCAAAGCATTTGCTGATGAGATGTCTTCAGGCGTTTCATACTTTGAGCAGTTTGTTTGGGACTTGGAGAATAGAGGTGTTTCTAACATCGACATCCCCGTGATGATTCTCGGCATTGATGCCTAGCAAAGGGAAGGAGATGCCAAAGAAACAGGAAGCCCCCGTCCAAGCTGCACCTGGCCCGAAGCCGGAATCCCTCAAAATTGACGGCGACTGGCAGGATGCTATCAAACTGTCATTTGAGGAGAAAAAGCCTATCGGCGGATGGCCGAAGTAGCTGATTCATACCGCCAGTTGCCGTCATTTACCGCCAAATTTCACCATTCAGGGTTGCGTAAGAAGCATACTTCCAAAATAAAATGTCGGCCAAAATACAACGAGGAGCAAGCGTTTCCGACTCTCCATTGGTGCCCGCCTCCTCCATGCCAATGGTGAACGGGTTCGACCGTTTGCGCGTCGTGCTGGTCGCGCCGCGCAATCCGCTGAACATTGGCGCGGCGGCGCGCGCGATGAGCAACTTTGGTTTCCCCTGCCTGCGCGTTGTGAATCCCTATGAAGTGGCGTTCCGGGAAGCGCGCTCCGCTGTCGGGGCCGCAGGATTGCTGGCACAGGCGGAGGAGTATGCGAGCCTTGCTGCTGCGGTTGCCGATTGCGCGCTGGTGGTGGGAACGACTGCTGTTGGCCATCGGGAGTTGCAGCATCCATTGTGGACGCTACAAGAGGCCGCGCCGCGCATTCATGCTGCGCTTGGCTCGGACGGGAAAAATCAAAGTCGCGTCGCGCTGGTCTTTGGCTCAGAAAAATTCGGACTGTCCAGGGAAAATCTCAGCCACTGTCACTGGCTGCTGCATATTCCCACGCGGAAAGAAAATTACTCCATGAACCTGGGCCAGGCCGTCGCTGTGTGTCTCTACGAACTCGCGCGAGATGGAAATCCCGCGCCACCGCAACAAAACCTGCCGCAAATGGCAACATCCGGGGAGTTGGAACGCTTGATGGTCGTACTCCGGGAGATATTGAGTACCAGCAAGTATGCGCCTTCTCAGCCGACGGAAAATATCGAGGAGCAACTTCGCCGACTTGTCCTGCGCCTCCACCTGTGCAGCCGCGATGTGGAAATACTTCTGGGTATGTTGCGAAGAATTTTGTGGAAGATGGAATCCAAAACCCAATAGAGCTTGTTGTCAGATCGCCCAACGGAGCCATCCTTCGCGTTACGGCAGAGGATCAGGCGCGCTGGGCCGGGACGATTCCCTATGAGATTCTCTGCGCCATCAGCATCCACGTCGCGAGGGTTGGCGTGGAGTGATAATTTTCTGAGTTGATTCCGATTCTTGCGCTATTCGGCCTTCCAATCTGAGCCAGGCATGATCCGTTTCATGAATTCATCAAAGAGTGGCACAGTAAATGCCGTATCTCCGTGACTAGGACTCCAAATCATGCCTTTCGTAATTAATTTTTGACGAACTGGGCCAAAACCACTCACTTTTTTACCAAGTGCAATCGCAATATCTCCGGATCTGTGCGGGCCTGCACCAAGCTCGGCCATCGCACGCAGATACCTTTTTTCCTTTGGCGCAAGCCGATCAAAACGCACGCGAAAAAAACTCTCATCCAATGCAGCTACCGTTTGTGTTGAAGCATTAAGAACATCCGACAGCGTAATAGGACTTTGCGATGCGACATCCCAAGAGTGCTTGCCCCATTCCTGCAGGAAATAAGGATAACCATGTGTTTCAGCAATGATTCTGGCCACGGCTTCAGGAGTGAAGTCCACCCCCTTATTTTTTGCAGGTTTAACGATTGCCGACTCCGCTTCTACATCTGTCAACGGGCCAATCATGGGAAAATCAAATAATCTCTCCGCATATGATTTTGCATTACCTGCCAGGCCAAGCAACTGAGGCAAGCCAGCGCCCACCAACGTAACAGGGAGTTTACCTTGGGCACAACGATGTAACGCCGATATTAGTGCAGAAAATTGATCGACTTTTTCTTTCAGATATTGAAGTTCATCGATAAAGAGGACGACGGCGGTGTCGGCCTTACGTGCAGCAAACCCTACTTGCTCCAGAAGCGCAGTAAGGTCTCCTTCAAGATCGCCATTGTCGGCAAGACCGGGTTCATGGGGTTCATCAAAGCCAACTTCTATGTCGCCATACCTAACCTTCAGCGAGCTTGCAAAGCCAGTTAAGGCGCGAAGCCCGCGCAGTGCAATATCTTTCGCACTCTCCACCTTGCTTAATTGGAGGAGAATAATCCGCAACTGAGGTGCAAGGAGCGCGGGTAAGGATCGAGTTTCTGGTACTTCGATGCGGAGCGTCCGTACGCCAGACTCCTCGGCGTCGTTCCGCATTTTCTCCAACAGCACGGTTTTTCCGACCCCACGTAATCCAACAAGAAGAATACTTTTAGCAGGGTTGCCTCGCCGAATTCGTGCAATCGCAATCCGAACCTGCTCGCGCAACTTGTCGCGCCCAGCCAGTTCTGGAGGAGGGGTACCAGCTCCCGGAGAATAAGGGTTTCCAATTGGATCCATCGGTACTTACAATTTATATCAAAATTATGACTTTTAGATAATATCTCTAATTTATATATAAATGCAAAATCGTGGAACAATAGAGGTATCCATGATTTCTGTCAGCAATGTGAGTATGCGTTACGGAGCGAAAATCCTTTTTGAGGATGTCTCCACCACCTTTACGCCGGGTCGCCGCTACGGCCTGACCGGCCCCAACGGAGCGGGCAAATCCACCTTTATGAAGATTCTGACCGGAGAACTGGAGCCGCAGAAAGGCTCCGTCGTCCGCCCGAAAAAAATGGGCGTGCTGCGTCAGGATCAGTACGCCTTTGATGCCCACCGCGTGATCGACACCGTGATTATGGGCAACAAGGGTCTCTGGGCGGCGCTGGCCGAGCGCGACCAGATGTACGACAAGCCGGAGCTAACCGAGGCCGATGGCATGAGGCTGGGCGAACTCGAAGGCATCGTCGGCGAAGAAGACGGCTACACCGCCGAGAGCGATGCCGCGATTCTGCTGCAAGGGCTGGACATTCCCGACGAGTTGCATGAGCGCAAGATGAGCGAGTTGCAGGGCGGTCAGAAGATGCGCGTGCTGCTGGCGCAGGCGCTCTTCGGCAAGCCGCAGGCGCTGCTGTTGGATGAGCCGACGAACCATCTTGATCTGGATTCGATCCACTGGTTGCAGGATTTCCTGCTGCACTTTGCTGGCACGGTGATTACCATCTCGCACGATCGCCATTTTCTGAACAGCGTATGCACGCACATTGCCGACATTGACTACGAGACCATCATCACCTACACGGGTGGCTATGACGACATGGTGCTGGCCAAGACGCAGGTGCGGACGCGGCTGGAATCGCAAAACGAGCAGCGCGAGAAAAAGATCGCGCAGTTGAACGACTTCATCGCGCGCTTCTCTGCGGGCACGCGGTCGAGCCAGGTGAACTCGCGCAAGAAGGAAGTCGAGCGGTTGCAGACCAGCGAACTGGCGCGGTCGAACATCGCGCGGCCTTACATTCGCTTTGATATCCTGCGGCCATCGGGCAAGCACACACTGGAGTTTGAAGCCGTCAGCAAGGCGTATGGCGAACACAAAGTGGTCACAAACTTTACCGGCTCGGTGCTGCGCGGCGAGAGAATTTGTCTGATCGGACGCAACGGCCAGGGCAAGACCACGCTGGTCAAGGCGCTGCTGGCGAACGCTCCAAACATGAACGAGCCAGCCAACAGCCTCGACAGCGGCAAGGTGAAGTGGGGCCATGAGGCACAGATTGGCTACTTCGCGCAGGATCACACGGCGGCGATTCAAAAAGGAATGACGGCGGCAGACTGGCTGCATCAGTTCGACGAAAAAGCGACGCGGGAGGATATTCGCGGCGTGCTCGGCCAGATGCTTTTCAGCGGCGAAGAAGGTCTGAAGCCAACGGAGGCGCTCTCTGGCGGAGAAGCGGCGCGGCTGCTCTTCTGCCGTCTGATGATGCAGAAGCCGAACATTTTGATTCTCGACGAGCCAACGAACCATCTTGATCTGGAGGCCATCAACGCGCTGAATCAGGCGCTGCAAAAGTATGAGGGCACGGTGCTGCTGGTGACGCACGATCAGGACTTGATCGACGAAGTGGCCACGCGCATCTGGCACTTTGACGGAGGCAAAATTGACGACTTCAAGGGGCCATACTCGGAGTACGAACTGGCCTTGTCGATGGCAACAAAATAACGGCGGCGGCAACTGGCTGGGCACCAAGCGCATGCAAATCTCGTCCACCGGAACCGTGGAGGAGAACTGCGTGAGCCTGCCCTTTGGCGATAATCTGAACTGCTTTGGAACCGATGCCAACACGCAGCACTTTACCGACAAGGAACGCGATGCGGAGAGTGGCAATGACTACTTTGGAGCCAGATACTATGGCAGCAATGTTGCAGGCAGATTTATGACGCCGGATCCATCGGGGTTGTATTTTGCAAAGGGTCTTAGGAAGCAAAGCTCTCAGAGTGGGTGATTACGGAAGAAGGATACCAGGGTTTTGTAAAGGTTGTCCTGGCGGTGATTGAAGCGAAATTCGGTCTCCTTGAGATGAAGATAAAAGGTATGTTTTGCGATGCCATTGAACTTGAGCAAGCGGCGTTTTGCGAAGCTCCAAAAGCTCTCAATGCCGTTGACAGGTCGAGGGCCGCGCGCGAATTCATTCTCGC